>JAKSDM010001384.1 GCA_022360135.1 Pseudanabaenales cyanobacterium
GTAATATAATGAATATATGTTGCAGTATTAGTCCACTTCCTCAAATTTGAGCCATGTCTGGCAAAGCCACGAAAAAAAAATCGACCATAACCCAATTGGCAGACTGTGGAATAGCGCAACTTTCTCCAACTGCCCTGGGTCTAATGGCGGATTTTTTCAAGGTTTTGTCCGAGGTCAGTCGGTTGCAGATTGTGTGTTCCTTGAAGTCTGGCTCTAAAAACGTGACAGAAATTATTGAAGTCACGGGCCTAGGGCAAGCCAACGTATCAAAACATCTGAAGATGCTATCTCAGGCTGGCGTCGTTAGCCGTCGACAAGAAGGTGTGAGTGTCTATTATCAAATCGCGAATCCCTTTATCTTTGAGTTGTGCGAGCTGGTTTGCGACGCCCTATCCATTCAAATCGAGCAGCAGAATAGGCAATTTGAAGAGTTAGGAGCGATCCGTCAAACTCGCTGAAGATTTTGTCTATTTTGTTCTAATAGTGGCGATTTTTGTTGACTATACCCTATACTCTGCCTTTACAGTCTGCCTTTACAGAGATGTATTCCACACAAGTAGAGAATCGCTATAGTTTGCACGCCCAGACCCATATCAACCGTCAGCGCCGCCAGGCGTGCTAAGTCTTCGCTTTACAACCAGCGAGTTACTTCTATGGCTTCTATATCAATGACGTTGTTGTTGGGAGATTCAACATTAACTGTCTGCTGTTCTTGTCGCTGCCTAAAACTATAGTGAGACAAAAACGTGATCAGGGGTTTTGGCATCAAACGAGAAACTGGATCGAAGTCAATTGAGCCCAGTGTTGTCAATGCTTGGAAGCTTGTTCTGAGGTAACTCAAGAGAGCCTCCAGCCCACCCGCAAAAGTGAGGTTGATCCTGGAACGGAACAGCACAATCAGAAACCCCGTCAATAACTTAACTGGGATTGGAGCCACCACTACTACTAACAATAGGCTTAAGAAGCCGCCTATCCCGAAGGTTGTCGCATAACCCCTCTTGTCCTCTGCCTTAAAACACCAAGCAATTATCTCCAATCCGGCGGCTTGAACAATCAGATATATCCAGACGACCATAGCTTTCCTCCTCGAAGCGTGATCTAAGAGAGATAGCAATCTCCCAAATGTAAGGTTTCAACTCAGATGGAAATACCAAAATTGATGCACAAAAACTGCTCTTGCCACACTTCCCAATGAAGAGACGAGAGTTAAGCTTCCTCTCTCTAACAGCTAAGAGGAGTTAGAGGGAGGCAAACCCACTTCGAGACATCATAGATAACTTGTGTATAAACAGTAGTCTCTCTAACAGAAGCGGAATTAGTGGGAGATCACCCTCAGTCGCTAGCCCTGACTCAATAGCCTCAACTAAAAATTGCTTGAAAAGTGACTCCAATCAATTTCTGAGAAGCTGTTTATTGTGTATATAGTGACAGGATAATGCAATACGATCATTGCAAGGGGGGCTTTACCAAAAAAGGAACATAAAACTGCATAAACGTAAAAGATTCAAAAAGGGCATGACTCCGCTAGCACCCCTAAAAGTGATCCCTCCGTTGAGTGATTGCAGTTCAGATAGACGTTCCTGGCGTTGTTTCCTTAGGCGCCGAAGAAGAGGGCCGTAGCAAAGCTCGAAATCCGGCTGTTAAGCTGCTTCCAGGGGATGACCCGAGCGGGGAGAGGGCGCCACTTTACCCCATAGGGGTCCTCTTCGCGATTCCTGAGTAATACCCAAATTGTCCGTAATTTACTGTTAGGCATCATGAGGATCAGCAGTGGCCTGGAAATGGAAGCGTCAAACCGCCCCTCGAAAAAGCAGAGAAGAGAGGCTGAGAGCGCACACTGAACGAGTAGCCTATCTGGTTTACCAGAACCGACAACTGACCGGCAAACCTGGGGATGCAAACAGCGACTGGGAAAAGGCGGAAAAGATTGTTCAGACTGCTAGAAGTCGATCACTCATCAGTTTTTGGAAATCTGTATTGGTTTGGGCTAACACCCCTCGGAAAAAAGCTGTTGCACCCCCTAAAAAGCGGATACTCAGACGCTTTGCCGCCTGGTGGGAAACTACTCCCGTCGAAAAGATGCTTGAGGACATCGAGCATCTTTTGCGGAATTCAGCCTTACTCAGTCTCTTAGGGTTGATCGGCAATGTGGGCATCATCATTGCCATGGTGACTTACGTCGGTACGGAGAAACAGCGGCGTGACACTGAAATCCTCAATGCGTGGCAGACCATCACCAATGCTGCGGGAGAACCAGGTAATGGGGGTCGCATCCGAGCGCTTGAGTTTCTAAATGCTTCGCCAGGGGCGAATTGGCGTCGTAAATTTCCCTGGTTTTGTGCGCCCCATCCACTGTGTACCTGGCCAGCGGAACGCTTGGATGGGATTAACCTGTCGGTGGACTCAATCCCAGAGGCAGATGAAGAAGACTCGGAAGAGGGTTCTAGAAATAGTAGCTCCAGGGTTCATTTAAGGAGCATTGCTCTACCAGGGGCTCACCTGAAGGAAGCCAATCTGCAAGGGGCTAATCTGGGGAGTGCAAAGTTGCAAGGGGCTCACCTGTGGAAGGCCAATCTGCAAGGGGCTGACCTGTGGAGCGCCAATCTGCGAGGGGCTCACCTGAAGGAAGCCAATCTGCAAGGGGCTGACCTGTGGAGCGCCAATCTGCAAGGGGCTGACCTGGGGTTAGCCAATCTGCAAGGGGCTGACTTGGGGAAAGCCAATCTGCAAAGGACTGACCTGAGGTTCGCCAATCTGCAAGGGTCTGACCTGGGGAAAGCCAATCTGCAAGAGGCTGACCTGAAGGAAGCCAATCTGGAAGGGGCTGACCTGGGGAAAGCCAATCTGGAAGGGGCTGTCCTAGGGGGCGCCAATCTGGAAGGGGCTAAGGGGCTAACCGAAGAACAACTCACCCAAGCCAAGCTTTGCGAAACCACCCTCCCCGAATACATCACCCTAGACCCCGATCGCGACTGTGATGAACTACGCAACCCTCAGCCATCACAGTAGATTCCTCCGCTGCAAATCCGCCTCCACCTTCGCCTTCAGCTGCGGCGACAATCTATCGAGTCCCTGTTGCAACACCTGCTCGCGATCGCCCTCCGGCGTTGTCCCCGGCGCCCGCCGAAATCCCTTCTCAGTCTTATTTCAGCGCCATTCGTATCAGACTCGAATCGATTGAACTCCCCTGTAATGGATTACTTCAGTCGATAGGGAAAATTTCTCAAAATGCCACATTTTTGCCTCGCTTAATGTTGCCAAGAGCCAAAAGCTCAAAGACTTTATTTTCGTTGTACTTGTGAGAAATGTGGGTAAACTCTGGTAGCAGCCTTTCAACTGGTTAGCCAGCCATATATTTGTAAATTTCTAATCAACGCTCAACCTATGCATTTAAAACAGTCAATGACTCGTTGTTTGGGATCTGCTGTCCTGTCAATCCCCATGATTTTTACAACTTCTGCCATTGCTCTAGCGGAAGATGTGAGTTTCAAGCTTTA
>JAKSDM010000036.1 GCA_022360135.1 Pseudanabaenales cyanobacterium
ATAGGCCGAAGCTCCCTTTGCTAGGGTCGGTATCGCTGGTGGCGAGGTAGCCCTCGCGAATCCCGGCGTGCCGCTGAAAACCATGCCCCGAGAAATAGAACACGGCGGTCTGGGGAATGTTCTTGCCTTTGGGTTTGAACAAACGAATCAGCCCTTCTTCCAACGCCTGACTGGTAACGGCGGTGCGTGATCCGATCGCAGGCTTACTGGCCTGAATCACCTCTGGCATGCGGTGAACCCGAAACTCGCCATGGACCTGCAGGCTATTCGCGATCGCCTCCGCATCTCTGGCCGGCGCCTTGAGCGCTGGCAAGGTCTGATAACGATTAATTCCAACAATAAGAGCATCCCGCGACATTATAGAAGCACCCTAAAAAAAGACCTAGAGCAATGGATAAATAGTCCTATACCGTAAAGACTTGAGATCGGTACATTCTCTTTTGCGCCCACTCATCTCAAGTAGCAATTGCTCTATGTAAAATTCAAATTTTCCAGATGGCTGGTTTGAATCACATTACGGCCAATTACAACATAACGGGGCTTTTATCTGATCGGAAGAGGGGCGACAGCCCTCATTAAAAGCGCTCTAAAGGTCTAGTGGATTGAGTTTCAGGCTGTGAAATCACCGTCAGAAAGAATACCGAATCTGAGATTATCCAGATATCAACTAATCGTCATTCAATTTCCAGGTGAAATCTATCTATGACTGGATCTCAGCGAATGCATCAGGCAATTTAAGTTTACATTAGGGGTATCCACTTATAGTGTGGAAAGTACACTGAGAGCAATGTATCAATCAGGACGTGCGCTGAAATATTTAGTTCACAGATGTTACACACCCTTCTAAAGGCTGGGGTCTAACCGTCCAGACTTCAATTACTTTGTTTGGTTCAGTGGAGGAAACCCATTGGCCGATGGACTCTACCACCATAGGGGTTTGACATCCGTCTGGCAATGACTGTGCGGCTGATTGGGCCAGCATCTCAACGGCGGAATTCGAGGCATTGCTGACATTCTCAAGGGTGATGTAATGAGGAATATGGGGAGTAATAGCAGATGCAGACGCCTCTATTTGAGTCGCAGGCATAGTTGGATTGGGGCGATCGCGTTTGGCGGAAATCTTGACTGCTTTCGATTCAGGAGATTGAGAATGCGAGTCAGATTGGTTTCCCATAGCGCCGTTAACCGCATTCACAGCATCCGACGTCTGTCCTGGAGAAACAACGATAGGGCCTGCATCACTGGGATTAGGGATGGGGGGAGATGACGCCAGAGAAGTTGTAGGAAAGGGAATCGCCTTGGTAGACGCTTGAACAAAGGCGCCATCTTGAGTCATCGACAGCGCCATCCCCCCCAACAAGCCGCAGGGTGCTAACACCTTGATCACATTATGCTTGAGACGATTCTGCCAATGATATTTTCGACTATCGGTAATGTAGCACTGGGCTAAGGTTGAAAGTTGAGCCCGGTGAAGCGCTAGAAATCGCTCCGCCTCAGCCAGACGACTTACTCCCAACAGATATTCAGGGTGGTTAGGCTGCCCTTGTTGACTCCATTCCTGGGCGGCTTGCTCCAGGCCGCGTTGTTGCCTCAGGGTATGCCGCTGGTGATTGAGCCATTGCCGCAGCAGCGGCCAACTGCGAATCAAAGATTCATGCACAATGTCAATGTGAACAGGAGAATTCTGGGACTGTGTCCCAGAAGCAGCAGGGTTCTGTAGAAACCAAGCCGATAAAGATGCAGCCGTTCGATTTTGAGTGGGCCAAGCGATCGAAGGAAGGGCGACATCAGTTGAATTGGGGTGATGGAGATGGGGAACTGGCTGATTAAGTCTGTCTTCTGCCTGGTTAATCACCACGAGTTTGGCGGCAACCAGTTTTTCTAAGGTTTGTTCAACTATAGCGACGGGAAAATCAGCATTGATCAGTTCACTCTTGCGGGCTTGTCTGCGACTATCTTCCGCCCCCTCTCCCAAGGTGCAAAGGGTGACAAAGATCCGCTGAGCCACTTTTTGTTCTGCTGGGGAAAGACTTTCAATCAAGTCTGTTGCTTGTTGATTCAGGACATTTCTAATTCCCCCTAACTCGATGTAAGCTTCCAAGGTTAGGCGAGGCGCTCCTTTGACAGGATTGATTTCACGCCGTCCCCAGAGTTTAAATAAAGTGAGTTGGATTAAGGGCAGCTCACCGGGGGTCCCTGCGACATCTAGCAACATGCTGTAGATCAGGTTTGGGTCAAGCTCCATACCCATGATTTGCGCCGGTTTGGTGATGGTGTCTTTGACCTGCTCGTAACTCATCGGGCTGACGAGTACGGTATGTTGTCGCACCCGTTCAGCCAGTTGGGGATAGGGGGAAAGTTGGGCAATACAATCTGCCCGCAGCGCCATGACAATGCTGAGATTGGGGCTGGGCTCCTGCAGTGCGCCAGTCAGGCAATCGATAAACTGCCGCCGTTCTGCTTCAGCTTGGGCATCTTGGCGATGGGTGAATAACGCCTCAAATTGATCAATCACTAACACTAGGCGGGGTTTGTCGCGGTTTGAAGGAGTAGTGGTTGGCTGGGTTTGTCCCAGGCTAGCCTGCACCAATTGGGCCAACCCCCGACCGCCATCTTGGAGAAAATCCTCGGCTTGGCGGAGTTGTTCAGCCCTTTTCAGGCCCTTTGCATTGGGATCAATAAAGCTAGCCGCCAGACTCTTGAGAGGATGCTCAGTAGGCGTGAGATATTTAATCTGCCAACGATCGCTGCCCGCAATCACTTTCCCCTGACGCAGTTGGTGAATCATCCCCGCTCTCAGTAAGGAAGATTTACCACTACTGGAAGCCCCGACGACCGCACAGAATTGAGCAGTGCGTATTTTTTCCAATAGTTTTTGGGTCAAGTCCTCACGGCCAAAAAAGTAATCGGCGTATCTTTCATCAAAAGGCGATAATCCTTGATAAGGACAGAAGGAGAAGGAAAGCTGACGCAGCTTATCCAGGATAGAAGTTGGCTGAGTCGGAATGAAGTTGAAGGAACCCGTTGCTCGGGTGAGGATGATTTCACTGCCAGAGCTTTCAAATAGGGGTTGCTGAATTTCTCCCTTAAGCTGCTGACTGACCCAATCCATGATGACGTGGGTATTGACTAACCCACCCTCTACCTTATAAGGATTCAACCCGGACACCAGCGCCTTGGTGAAAACACTGTGGGGACTATCCAGCGACTCATAGGCGGGCTCAAATTCGCGGGAGGCCGCCATGAACAGGCGATCAGTCCCCTCCCTCGCCCCGGGATCCGCCTCCAGGAAGTTGAGCAGTTCGCCACTATGGCAACAATCGAGCCAAACAATCCGCTGGCGGATGGGACTTTCCTGCAACAGGCGACGTAGCCAAAACAACGATAGGCCGAAGTTCCCTTTGCTAGGGTCGGTATCGCTGGTGGCGAGGTAGCCCTCGCGAATCCCAGCGTGCCGCTGAAAACCATGCCCCGAGAAATAGAACACGGCGGTCTGGGGAATGTTCTTGCCTTTGGGTTTGAACAGACGAATCAGCCCTTCTTCCAACGTCTGACTGGTAACGGCGGTGCGTGATCCGATCGCAGGCTTACCGGCCTGAATCACCTCTGGCATGCGGTGAACCCGAAACTCGCCATGGACCTGCAGGCTATTCGCGATCGCCTCCGCATCTCTAGCCGGCGCCTTGAGCGCTGGCAAGGCCTGATAACGATTAATTCCAACAATAAGAGCATCCCGCGACATTATAGAAGCACCCTAAAAAAAGACGTA
>JAKSDM010001184.1 GCA_022360135.1 Pseudanabaenales cyanobacterium
TCGGCATCCACGTATAGAAGTTTAGCGATTTCGGTGATGTGGGCTTGGAGTTCCTGCTGTTGCTCAGCGTTCATAAGATTTACTTTGCGATCGGGACTCCTCTATTTTGATTTTTCTCTCATTGAATGATGACGCGCTCCCCGTTCAATGATTTCAAATTCGATTTTTTGTCTGAGAAACAACCTTTATTTGTAAGGCAATAGATCGCTTACTCTTTCTTGAAAGCCATAGTGATCTCATTAATGGTATTTCTGCACCACAGCCTGGACCTTCACAAGTGATTGTTCTTGCCCACAAATAGGCAACTGGTTTACTACCATCTGAATCGTTTGGATAAAACGTTGCTAATTCTTTTTCTGCTTCTTCCTTAACCCACTGTCCCCATTTCCGTACCCCATTTGCCAAATGTTTTCCATATTTAGGTATATATTCCAATACCACCTTATTTAGCAGTGTTGCTACTGGATTCAAATCACTGGCAAACGCATCCGCCCCTACCCGCAACGCTTCTAGTGGTATCGACCCACCTCCCGCAAACGGATCCACCACCAGCGGTCTCGTCCCCGGTTCACCGCCCAACGCCTCGTGAGCCACCTGCGTCAACGCCCGACTCGTCTCCAGATAGTCTTCTTGCGTTGAATTATCCCAATTAGCAAAATCCGCAATAAAATCTAGCAGCGAATAGCGCAGCACATTCCAATGCTTTGGATTGTCAGCATCTAGCTCAATCCGTCCCTTAACTAAACCTTGCCAACGGCTGTAGCTCTCGTCTGAGCAAATCTTTGAGTTGTAGGCTGCTTTCTTGGCAAAGGTCATAATCAATGCTGTCGCCCTATCTCGAAACTCCTGAGGGCATAGCTCATCAACTGGATCTGGCCATAGTGCCGCACAGGTTACTGCCCGACAAGCCGCCAACGGTCGCCGCGCCCACCAAATATGCAACGTCGAAATATGTCCATGACGAATTGACTTCTCTCGACGGGCATGGGCCGAAATACGCTTGATGGGTAAATCGACTTCAATTAGGCGTTTGGAGTAGATAGTGGTCATCGAGTCCCTGAATCTCCGTTAAGAATTGAGCAGCCCGTCATTGCGAATGAGTTATTTTGTCGCTGTCATTGCAGGAACTGTCATGCCTGATCACCCTCCTTGAGGTTCTCTCTCAACTCCTCTAAACCCACCCGATAATGCTCGACTTTGATAATCGGTTCCCACCCCAACCGAGCCGGATCCTGGATGAACTTTACCTCAGGCCGCGAAGCGCAGTTAAACACCACATAAAGCCAATAATCCCGCTTCAACCGCTCTGCTGTCTTATACTCATTCGATGTCAACGCCACCTCACCGATACCCGAGCGGCCCTTCACCTCAATAAACCGCACCGCGATCGCCGTCTTCGGATCCTCCGGGTGAGGCTTGCGCGAAATCAAGTCAAACCCACGATTTTCCGACTCCACACTTTCAACCTGCCAACCTCGCGCCTCTTCATAGGCAATCACCGCATCCACAGCAATCCGCTCAACATCATGATTGCTCACCATCCGAGCAATTTCCGGCTGGAGCCGCGCCGGGTGAGGCAACACCCAGGCTCGCCCATGGTGGCGAATATCCGCAATGGCGCAGCTCTGCTCCTGCGCCAATTCCGCTTGGCGCTTTTCCAACCGACCATTCAACTCAAACAGGCGGTCTTCTACCTGCTTCAAACGCCCATCGAGTCCAGACTCCTGAGAACCCGATTGCTTTTGCCCCAGCAGTTCCGCAAACTGGCATTGCACCCGGTTAATGATGGCATAAAGGCTAATTTTCAAATGATCCTGGATGATGTCAATGTCCTTACGCTTCTGAGACCGAGATTCCTCTAAGAAGGGATTCAATGCCTGCTCAATTAAGGTGCGCTCCACCTGCATTAACCCAGGCAAAGATGCATCATCAGGAATATTGTTTATAGGAGGACCTGCGGTATCTTGCTGGTCAGATGCGATCGCTGGGGCTAAATCCAGAAACACAGTCGGTTGCTTAATTGACAACTGGCCATTCAGGTCAGTCTGCACCACAAATAACCGTCGATGCAGCACATTGCCTCGCCCATCCTGAATGGCCGCCGAAAACACATCCAGTCGAATCGGCTGATCACGGTGCAGGTCGTAAAAGATTGCCCCACGCCGGAGGTCATCCTGCACTTGTTCCAGCACATCCTCTCGCACTACTTCAAACAGCGGATGGCCAGGGGTAACCCATTCCAAAGCAGGGTCATCCTGAGTCAGTTCTTTAGAAAAGGCAACGCGCTTATACTCCTTGCCCAAACGACCCCAACGGGGCTCTAGCCGCTCACCAATTGACCATAATGGTCGGGGCGCTTTACCAAGCCGATAAACTGGTTGATCCTTTTTAACCGCCTTAGGAAAGATGCCGCTTAGAGGGGCTGCCGCAATAAAAAAGTCATGGATGACCTCAGGCACCAGCCGACGTTCCCTCGCTTCGGCAGACTTGCCCACCAGTGACCAAAGATTGAGTTCTCGCTTTGCTAACCCTTCCAGGGCGGAATCGGTCAATCGTTGCAGTCGTTTTGTATCTACCTGCTCAACAATACGGTTAATGATCACAGTGTCTGACAGGTTGCGAGCATACATATCCCGCAGCATCTTTTCAATCTGGTTTGATGGGAAAACGTCGCCCAAAACGTTGAAAACCTTACCTGTCCGCTCCGGGTCTAAGTCATTCTCGATGGCTCGAACTGGCTCAAACAGCTTCTGGAACACCCGCCCCTCACGGGTATTGCCAGAGACAAAATTAAGAATTAGACAATCCTTTTCTTGACCATAGCGGTGGATACGGCCCATGCGCTGCTCTAGCCGCACTGGATTCCAGGGAATGTCATAGTTGATCATGAACCAGCAAAACTGCAGGTTAATTCCTTCCCCAGCCGCCTCAGTAGCCACCAGCACCTGACAATCTTCTCGAAATTCCCGTTCCGAATAGATGCGCGTATTTGGCGTATCGCGATCGCCAATTTTCATGCCGCCATGGATTTGAGTAACACTCAATTTCCAACTGCGCAGCTTATCCACCAGATAGTCCAGCGTATCTTTATGCTCGGTAAAGATGAGCAATTTCATCTTCGGGTCTGTGAAAAGCCCCTCCTTGGTGATGACATTTTTTAGCTTCACCAACTTGGACTCAATCTCCCGCTCTTCCAGATGTTTGGCCAATCGCACCAAACGCTCCAATTGGGTAATTTCTTCCCGTAGATCGTGGGGATTGATCGAAGCCACAACCGACTCTAGCTCCTCTAGAATCTGCTGCTGCTCACTTTCTGTCAGGTCATCAAAATCATCGGGGCGCCTCCGGCTAATAACCGACTGACGATAGCCCTCTGGATCTTCTAGAATTTTATGGCGCTTATCACACATGCGCTCCAGGCTTCGCCTGACTGCATAGACGCTAGAAGCAAATCGTCGCTGCAGCATTGCCATCGTAAAGCCCAATGCTCGCCCACGAATTGAGTCATCTTGAGCCGCCCGAATAGACTGATCTTCGACATAACGAGTCAATTCATCGTAGAACTCCAGTTCATCCGCATCGATTCTGAAATCAATGGTTTCAACCCGACGGTTGGTAAACAGCTTTTTGGTATTCCTCGTTTCTGGCTCCGGGAAGGTAACCAATGCTTCTTTGACCCGCCGCAAGTAAAACGGCGCACTATTACGCCGCATCGCTTCTTCCAAACTGCTGACATCTCCATAGACATCTTTATCCAGCAGTTCTAGAAATAAACAGAAGTTCTGGGGATCGCCTTTATGGGGCGTTGCCGTCATTAGCAGATAATGATCGGTCAACTGCGACAATTCCTCGCCCAGCCGGTAGGCCAGGGTTTTCTTATCTGCACTGTAAGCACTCATCTTATGGGCCTCATCCACAATGATGAGATCCCAGTGCGATCGCATCAGGCTTTCCCTCGTATCCTGAATTCTAAAAACCCAGGAAACCAAGGTGACCACCTGATTTCTCTCCTGCCACGGGTTCATGCCATAGTTTGCTCGTAGCACATCACCCCGAATAACCTCAAAGTCCTCTCGGAACTTATCCTTCATCTCCCGCTGCCACTGAAAGCTGAGGTTGGCAGGAGCCACAATCAGAGTGCGCTTCACCAGACCGCGCATCTTCAGCTCCTTTAATAGCAACCCAGCCATGATCGTTTTCCCTGCGCCAGGGTCATCCGCTAGCAGAAACCGAATCCGAGGCTGCTTTAGAAAATAGTCGTAAACTGCCTCCAACTGATGAGGCAGCGGATCTACCCGAGCAATGGTCAATGAGA
>JAKSDM010000868.1 GCA_022360135.1 Pseudanabaenales cyanobacterium
AGTAAATCATCCCCTTTTCCACCCTCAAGTCTGTCGTGACCGCCTCTTCCTTGCAGGATATCATCACCCGCCAACCCCCTAATGAGATCATCGCCGGACTCGCCTTTTAGGTAATCGTCGCCCTTTGTCCCCAGAATGTTTAAACCTGTTTCGGCGCCATCAAACAGAATCCTGATGCGATCGCCTTCGACAGCGCTGTAGTATTCTTTGAGCGTGATAGAACCATTGCCGCCGAGGCCCAGAATCAGGTCATCCCCTCTGGCAGTCTGGCTGACGTCGGAATATTTGTATCCAGACAAGTCCAACGTATCCAACCGATCTGAGCCAACGATAGTATCTTTTCCAGTTTTCAGGCCAGTGCGGTAGCCGCTAAAGGTATTGCCGACTTTATTGGCAATGATGGTGTCGTTACTGGTGGAGTTGATTAGATTCTCTATCGTCACGTCATAGGCGATGAATGCGCCAGAGTCGGATGTCTGATAGGTTTTCCCACTTCCCCGAGGGGTATACGTTTCACTGTTGTAGGCGCTCTGGCTGGTTAGAGCCCCCCCCGCTCTTAAATCGAAGCGGTAGCCTGACTTGTCCAAGGCCAGTTTAGAGAAATCAAGTGTATCAACGCCGCCACTATCCCACAAGGCGACCTTCGTCTCCACCGAAGCACTACCCCAGAACTGACGACCATCTGAGAAGCCATAGGTCTGGTCAAAGACGTAGGTGGTTTTACCAACATTGTGCTGCTTAGCCCCATAGAGATATTGCAGCGCCTTAATGTCATAGGGCATTGGAGTTGAAGGTTCAGCACCGGCTTCGGTATAACTCATGATGCTGTTGGTGGTGTTATCTTCAGCATGGGGCAGAAACGGCGGATCTCCAGAGCCATCCCCATTGTAGTCGCCAGGATGTTTCAGACCGATGGCGTGAAGCACCTCATGGATCAAGGTTGAGAAGCCGTAACTGCCGATGCCAGATTGAAAGCCGTCACCACCATCATTGACATCATGCTTGTTTGACAGCCACACATCCCCAGCTTGCTCATTGGAGTTTCCCTGGTTGTAGTCTGTACTATCTGGATAACTAGCAGAGGCATAGTTCTGAGGATCATCAACTAGCTGAAAGCGCATCAGACCATAGCTATCCTGAGTATCCTTGACTTCAACAAATTTGAGGTTAACAAAGGGTTCAATGAAGCTTTTAAAGATTGTACGAATATTGTTTTTGATGCCGTCACTGACTTCTGATACCTTATCATCTCCGTAATATGAATTGGGGACATCATCGTCATAAAAACTGTAGGTGATGGTCTTAACACCCCATTTATAGCCTGACAAGAGCGTATCAATCTGCTGATCTCCTGTGGACTTGACTTTGGCTGCTAATGGGGTTCTAGAAGCGACTGTGTTCGAACCCACCGAGAGAGCTTCTTGCTCAGTTTGCGTTGCTTTGAAGGGTTGCTCTGCAGTTAAATTCAATTGTCTGGCCATCGATCTTTCCTCTAAGACATCTCAGCATTTAAGCAAAGTTAAACGATGCACCAGTTTCAACCCCCTAAGGAGAAGACTCGTTCCTTTGACCTGAGTAAACTTGGAAGCACTAGGAAATGCGCCAATGTCTCTCCACCAGACGGGGCGCTGGTGATTCACCCTATGTTTGCGATGTAACACACTTGATAGGTTGTTAATAGATGATGGATAAACATCCTGATGAGAACGAAACCTTAAATAAAAGGTATGTCTTCATCTGAGAAAATACATCGGACTCAAGATCCATTCTAGACTAGTCCCTTAGAACCAATCCGCTAGTACTTAAGACCCAGTTCAATGCCCCTTTGAGTTCACCCATGAAACTATTCGAGGTTCAAGCACAGGGTTTTATGAACGCTTGTTAAACTTCAGTAGTTGCAGCCGTGGAACCTCAACCAACCGGGTTCAGCAACTACGCAGATTTGCTTCTCATGGCTAAGATTTAGGCAACAAAGCCCAAGAAACTTATCCCCTAAAATCCATCTCTTAACATGAATACGATCAGAGTCTCCCAAACGGGATTGATGCTTGTCGATAAGGCCAGACGACGTAAAGGATGGAGCAAATCGAGTCCAGCTTGGCGTCGGCTAGCCTTTACCTCTAGATCGACTTTGAATCGCTTTTGGGCAGGGCGAGCGATTCGTCGGGATGCTTTCATTTCAATTTGCGGCGCTGTCGGCGTTAATTGGGAATATGTCGCGGAGCGGGGCTTTGATCAACGAAGCGAAGCGCTTTTTTCAGACGGGTTTGAAGCAGAAAGAGTAGATACGCAATCGATCCCTGGCTTAACGCATCCGGATTGGGGCGAAGCACCAGATATTCCTTTTTTTTGGGGTCGGATTGAAGAACTGGCCACCTTAGAACAGTGGATTGTACGCGATCGCTGCCGCTTGGTGCTTCTCCTAGGCATGGGCGGCATTGGCAAAACGGCGCTGTCCATCAAACTGGCTCAGCAAATCACTATCTGGAACCCCGAAGCCAAATTTGAGTTTGTTATCTGGCGTAGCCTCCGCAACGCTCCTCCGGTCGATGACCTTTTAACTGAGCTAATTCAGATCCTTTCGCAACAGCAAGAGATCGTATTGCCCGCCTTACTCGATGGCAAAATTTTACGGTTAATTCACTATCTTCGAGTCTCACGCTGCCTGCTGATTTTGGATAATACTGAGTCAATTTTGCAAAGGCGCGATCGCCGAGGTTCGTATTGCGCTGGGTATGAAGGCTATGGGCAACTCATACGAATCCTAGGGAATACCCCCCACAACAGCTGCTTAGTTCTGACATCGCGGGAAAAACCAAAGGGGTTAGCAGCCATGGAAGGCGATACTTTGCCCGTCCGTTGTCTGCAACTGAAAGGGTTGCCAGCGGCGGCGGCGCAAGAAATCTTCCAAGCCAAAGGGCAGTTTAAGGGGGGAGACCAAGCCTGGCTAACTGTTACCCAGCACTATGGGGGCAATCCCCTCGCCCTCAAGATTGCGGCTTCAGCGGTCAAACATCTGTTTGATGGTAATCTTTGCCGCTTCTTAGCCTTCTTAACTGAACATTCCTGTGTGTTTGACGATATTCGTGATCTGCTAGCGCAACAATTTGATCGTCTATCCCTGCTCGAACAGTCCCTGATGTACTGGCTAGCGATTAATCGAGAGCCGATTACCCGGCAAACACTACAGACAAATTTCCTGATCCCAATTGAGGCAAGCGAACTCCTGAAGGCGCTGGCGTCTCTACAAAACCGTTCGTTAATCGAAAAAAAACAAGATTGTTTTACCCAACAGCCTGTGGTAATGGAGTTTGTCACAGAGGTGTTTATTGAGCAGCTTTGTGCAGAGATTGCCACTGGCCAACTCGCCCTATTCAAGAGCCATGCCCTGATTGAAGCCCAAGCTAGGGATTACATCCGAGAAGCGCAGGTGCGCTTTATATTGCAAGCGTTGGTGGATCGCTTGATTGTGCAATTGACCTCTCCCCGCCAATTAGAGGAGTGCATACAGTACCTGCTGACGCAACTGAAAGCTCTGGGCGCCGCTAAAACTCCACAACACTCCATCCAGGAAGTGGGATACGCCTGCGGCAATTCAATTAATCTCTTGCGTCAAATACAGGTTGATCTAACCGGTTACGACTTCTCTGGACTGCCTGTTTTGCAAGCCAATCTTCAAGGACTCAACTTGCATCAGGTGAACTTTACAGGGGCTGAGTTATCTCGTTCAGTCTTTACAGAAACCCTAGGCAATGTCCTGTCAGCCGAATTCAGTCCAGACGGTGAACGCTTAGCCACTTGCGATACCGATTGTCAGATTCGACTGTGGCGAGTGCAAACGGGGCAACTGCTTTGGATCTGTCAAGGCCATCGCAATTGGGTGCGCTCGGTGGCCTTCAGCCCAGATGGGCAAATTTTGGCCAGTGGGGGATCTGATCAAACGGTTAGATGCTGGGATGTCAAAACAGGGAAATGTCTGAAAATTTGTACTGGTCACAGCAGCGAGGTCTACGCTGTGACCTTCAGTCCCGATGGCCAATATCTGGCGAGTAGCAGCGGTGATGGCACGCTCAAGCTCTGGGATTATCACACCGGACAATGCCGCCAAACCTTCATGGGCCATAGGGCTTGGGTTTGCTCCGTAGCCTTTAGTCCTGATGGTCAACGTTTAGCCAGTGGCGGCGATGACCACACCATCAAGCTCTGGGATTGTCAGACAGGCAGCTGTGTTAAAACGTTTACCGGACACGATAGCTGGGTTCGATCTGTGGCCTTTAGTCAGGATGGTCAGACCCTTGTCAGTGGCAGCGGCGATCGCACCCTCAAACTCTGGAATATCGCCACAGGCGTCTGCATCAGAACCTACACTGGCCATAGAGAAGAGATTTACTCACTGGCCTTGAGCCGAGATGGTCAGACCCTGGCTAGCGGTAGCGGCGATCACACCGCAAAGCTGTGGGATATCGCTACGGGCCGCTGTATCAGAACCCTGAGCGGCCACACTAACCAGGTGAATTCAGTCGCACTGAGCCCCGATGGCCAAACCCTGGCCTGTGTCAGCTTAGATCAAACCGTGAAATTGTGGGATTGTCATGTGGGCCGCTGTATTAGAACATGGTGTGGCCATACCGATTGGGCTTTCCCAGTTGCGATAGCGCCAGCGCTGACTGGTCAGTTCGCCTCCAAGATTTCCCACCCCAATCATACCCACCCCAACAATCATGGCAATCTATTAGTAAGTGGCAGTAATGACCGTACAGTGCGCTTATGGGATATCCACACCGGTCAATGCCTCAAGACTTTGCACGGCCATACGGATCAGGTTTTTTCGGTGGCTATCAGCGGGGACGGTAAGCTATTAGCTAGCGGCAGTATAGACCGAACCATTCGGCTATGGTGTATCAGCACTGGCCAATGTCTCAACATTTTGCACGGTCATAGTCATTGGGTCGAAACGGTTGCCTTGAATAAAGATGGGTCTCTTTTAGCCAGCGGCAGTAATGACAAAACCATAAAAATATGGGATGTCAGCACGGGGCAATGTCTGAAAACTTTACAAGCAGGTAAGGGTCAGGTGTATTCGATCGCCCTTAGCGGTGATGGGAAAACCTTGGCGAGTGGCGGCGCCGATGGAGCAGTTAAGCTTTGGAATGCTGAAACGGGGCAGTGTATCAAAACATTTACTGGGCACACCAATCGAATATTTTCTGTGGCCCTCAGCTGTGATGGCAAAACCCTTGTGAGTGGTAGCACCGACTGCACCATCAAGCAGTGGGATATTGAAACGGGGCATTGTCTCAAAACATTTGCTGGACATACTAATTGGGTGTTTTCTGTGGTTCTAAGCCCGAATGGCGATCGGTTGGCCAGTGGCTCTAACGATCAAACCGTGAGAATTTGGGATATGACTACAGGCCAATGTCGCCAAATTTTCAAGGGGCATACCCATTTAGTTAGCTGTGTAAGCTTCAGCCCAAATGGAGAGCAACTTGCCAGTGGGTCTCAAGATCAAACTGTAAGGCTATGGGATGTGGAAACGGGGCAATGCCTCAAAATTCTGAGAGCGAATCGACTCTATGAAGGAATGAATATTACTAAGGCTCAGGGCTTGACCAATGCTCAGCGCGCCACCCTCGTCGCCTTGGGGGCGATCGATTCATCAGCTTTGCCCCTGCTGATTGATAAAGATCTCAACTCCATGACTCAAGTTTTGGATAGAATGATCTACGTCTAAAACTTTTCTCTGAAAGCTTAGCGGCTCAATTGTTCTGATAGCCCCGGACTTGCTCTTCAAGTCTGGTAAGCTGTTGCTGGACGGCGACCAATTGCTCTGATAGCCCTGTGACCTCCTCTTTGAGTCTGGTAAGCTGCTGCTGAAGAGCAGTAGTCGCGATCGAGGGGGAAGATTGTGGTAAGTCAAAGGCTTGGCTCAAAACCTCCTCAGTCAATGTAGTTATGCTCCTGCCAGCAGCGTCTGCTTCGGCCTCAATCCGTTCAACCAATTCATTTTGCAATCGAAGTAATACTGTCCTTTTATGAATCATACTCCTAGTTTGGCTCAAACACATGGCGAGGTAGGGCGATATCGGGCCAATCTCAATACTGTTCGGATAAGCCCGATAATTTGTGCGTAGAGACGTTGCATGTAATATCTCTACGTATCGTTGGGGCCTCTAAAAATCGTTAACCGAACAGTATTGGGGCCAATCTGGCTGATATTGACATACGATTTAGGCTTTCTGGCGCGCTCATGGAGTGAATAAGTCACTAAAAGCAGCTATCTAGATCAAGACGGACAAAGCTCATTTATCGAGAAACTTGACCTTGATTGACTGACATAACTCCTGAAACCCCTGAAAATTCGTAGGATGGGTTAACGAAGCGTAACCCATGCGGGCATTGGGTTTCGCACGCTCAACCCAACCTACATAGTGAAGATTTATCAGTCAACCAGAACTTGACTTTTCTCACTTAACAATAAGTGATTTCTCAAATCATTTTGCTTCACTTTTTGCTTCACTTTTTTTCTCAGAGCACAAACTGAAGCGTTTATTGCTCCACTACTCCATCTGCAAAAAACTTATGACAAATCTCCTAAAACTCTCTCTTGGTATTAAATGCTGACTACCTTGGGCGCTTACACAGTTTTGGCGAAGTGAGCGACGCATATGATATAGCTCAAGATGAATTCGGTTCACATTCCGAAAGAGCCCCGCTTATGGTAAGCGTCATGCGCGGCAATGTTTTCAGACGGGGCAATACCCATCAGCCTTTGATTTTCTAAGGTTAATGTCTTTTAACAGGCTTTTTAGGCTCATGTCAACGTTTCAATATTCAGGTCACTGTGTTGTTATCTTGTATTGGTCGATTTCTGCGGGAGTCATAACGTGAATACCTTCGACTGGGGCGGCTTCAAGGGTAAACCAATAAAATGCGGTTGGAATACCCATTTCTGAGTAATAGGCAAGATAGCGATTATGTTCAGGATCGTCGCGTGGCAATTCATCTCCAGTAAAGCCATCCCCTCCCCAAGTATGCACACCAAGTTTTGCACCTGGCTCAATGGTGCGTTCAACACCCGCCAAGAAAAAATCAACACCGCCAGAGGCGATAAAGCCATCGGTAGGCACAACGGTATTGAGTCCATAGCTGCGGACGAGACGAGCTGCTGTAAGGTTGGCTTCATCATCGCTCGAACCGGGAACCTCTTGCATGACGATCGTTGTCACGTCTGAGTGATTTTCATACAACTCACGAACATGACTGATTATGTCACTGTCGATTACTCCTGACATGATTGCCTTGTCACCCTCGACTATGAAGCTTACCGGGGTATACCCATCCATATCCTCGCAGCCTAAGGTAAGCAAGCAAGTCACGCAAGTCAGGCTTAATAAGCGTCGTATACTGTAATTCATCTGTTCTGGGAAATTGTTCTGATTCTGAATACTTTTCTAATCTACGAGTTA
>JAKSDM010000125.1 GCA_022360135.1 Pseudanabaenales cyanobacterium
ATCGATTCAGGTGCAGCAGAGATAAAAATTAAACCTGGTAGATCTGGATGAGGTTGCCACACGTATCATCAAATACGGCGATAGTCGCCTCACCCATTGTTGTTGGCTCTGTATGAAATACAACACCCAGATTTTTCAGCCTTTCATACTCGTTTTGAATGTCTTCAACAGCAAATGCCGTTGTCGGTATCCCTTGTTCGAAAATGGCCTTTTGGTATGTCTTGGCGACAGGGTTGCCATTGGGCTCTAGCACTAATTCAGTTCCGTCCGGCTCATCAGGAGAAACGACAGTCAGCCATTTAGCGTTTCCCAACGGTATCTCTTCTTTTTTGACAAATCCCAAGATCTCTGTATAAAACTGGAGAGCTTTGTCCTGGTCCTCTACGAACACGCTGCTGAGTTTGATTTTCATAACTACCTTCGTTTAGGCAGGATTACTCCGTCGATAATTCGCTGTCATGAACCTCTGCCATTGCCCGTCATCCCCCAATACATAGGATGTCATTACCCGGTGATCATCGCTCTCAAACTCAATCACGTCTCTGTACTTCGCCATCTTCCCCTCCACGGTCATATCGGGTCCGTCGGAATTGAGCGTCAGCACCTTTTTAGCCGCATCCAATTCGCCGTCATATAGCCAGAGGTAAGACATCATCGATCCTATCCATGTCCCAACATACCTTTGCTTCTGTGGGTCATATCCAAGCGTCATGATTGTTGTTGCGTCGGCGCCGCACATCTCGCCCTGGCCTTCAGCTAAAATCCAGAGTTCGCCTAGCGATCGCACGGACTCGGTCCCCGTCGCCTTTTCCGGAGGCTGATCCGGCCCCATCTTCACCTCCGTCTCGTAAGTCCACTCACCGACGAGTTTCTGTAGCCAATGGTGTTCTTTGTAAGGTTCAACCCACACCATTGATGCCTGGTTTTTTTCGGTCGTTTCCATTGCTTTATCTCTTTTGAGGTCTAACTAATCTATCGAGATCACTGGATATTTCTTCCGCGATCGCGTCAAGAAGCGTTACGATGCTTTGTCGCAGTGAATCATCCACGGTATGCCAAATTGATCGACCAGCATGCCAAACCGGGCAGCCCAAAAGGTCTCTTGGATGGGCATTTGCACCGTTCCGTTCGCCGCCAGCGTGTTAAAGATGCGCTCTGCTTTTGTGGGGTCATCCATGCCGAGCATTACAGCGTTGCCTTGAGGTTTTTCATACTGCTCAGGCGTACAGTCGGCGCCCATTAAGACGCGATCACCCAGCATGAACTCAGCATGCATGACTTTATTGCGCCATTCAGCGGGAACTTCTTCCTCCATGGGAGAGCCCTTGTAGGGCATCATGACTTCGATTTTGCCCCCCAGACACTGCTCATAGAATTTGAACGCTGCCTCGCATTGGCCGTTGAAAGATAGATAAGGGTTCAATTGCATAGTGTTCTCCATGGGCGATCGCGCCATCTTCACCGGGGACTATCAGGTGTTTCTAAAAAACCAAATGCCTTACAAAGCCACCCAATGGCGGCAGCGGCGTCTTGATACCGCAGCGTTGGAATAGCGGTGGCTACTGTATGCTTGGCGTTGTCAGCCATAGTTTTTATCTCCTAGCTCAAGGCTAGACCGCATACTACCCAGATGATAGATCAAATGTATTAAATTCGCTATCTATGCCCACTGATGAAATTTATCTTAAAGAAAGATACACAACCTCCGTTGGCGTTATCCTAATCGACTCATTAGCAGTCACTTAAGTAGGTAGGCAAAATTAATTACACAGTCGATACGCAGTAACCACAGAATGTCATGTCGAGTGGAGCGAAGCGGAATCGAGACATCTCAGGCTTTGGCGGGAGATTGAGACTCCTCGCTTCTCTGGAATGACACTTGGCCTCTGCGAAATTTTCAATGCCCAGGTACTTATTCGGTTTTAATCCCTATTTTCGAGTAGCCTGTCTCGGTATTCAATTCATCTGTTTACTTGGCTTAATGGTTTATGGGATTACGTGAGCGGCGACTAGATCAATGATTTTGGCGCGAGCGTTTGCGATCGACTCCGCCAGCTTATGGCCGCCATATTCATCATTCTCAACATGTATAAAGGTGATGTCGGTGATGCCCACAAACCCAAAGACCGTTGTAAGGTAAGGGTCGTGATGGTTCATCGCCGCGTACCGCCCGCCGGGTTGAAAGCCGGAATCGCCTCGGGCCTCAATGACAAACATTTTCTTATTCAGTACGAGCGGCTTCCAAACGTTGGCCGCATCATCGGGCTCAAATGCAACAGTTCGCCCCGTTCTTACAATTTGGTCGATATAAGCCTTAAACGTACTGGGAACGCTGAAATTATACATAGGCACACCAATGACGTAAATATCAGCGGCTAAGAATTCATCCACTAGCTGATCGCTCACCCGAATTGCTTCCCATAATTCGGGTGAGCGCTGTTCAGGCGGAGTGAATGCGGCTGCTATCCA
>JAKSDM010000960.1 GCA_022360135.1 Pseudanabaenales cyanobacterium
TTCTCAACCTCAAAGCCGCCAAATCTGCTATCCAAATCTGCCAGATTGACCTGCTGCAGAACCTGTTTGAGGTCTTCATCGGTCACCTCAGCGTCCGTATTGGGATAAAGCATTTGATCTCGTAAGGTTCCCAAGACCATATACGGTCGTTGCGGCAGGAATAGTATTTGCTCCAAAGTCGGACTAACCACGGTCCCATTGCCTGAATTCCACAACCCGGCGATCGCCCTAAGCAGAGAACTTTTGCCGCAGCCGCTGGGGCCGACGACTAACATACCTTGTCCAGTGGGCAATTCTATCGATAGGTCTTGAATCAACGTCCTCTGATAATTGGGAGTCTGTAAGGTAAGGGTTTCAATCGCTAGACGGGCGTCTTCGCTTCGTTTAATCGTCGGCGCCTCAGCTGAGTCTGAATCGGCGTCGTCATCTTTTTGCTCCAGATATTCGGAGAAGGTTGAAAGACGGCCGATACCGGCTCCAAAACTGGTAATCTCCTGAAACCGATCCACAATCACATTTAAAGAGAAGAAAACCCGCATAAACGCCCCTTGGGCCTCGGTCACCTTCCCTACTTCAACATCCCCCGAGAAAATGCTCGGGGCCACCACAATGGCTGGAATAATATAGGGAACAAACTCATAGGCATTCTTGAAAACATTCAAATTCAGCTGCCAGAAGATCAGCCGACTAAAGTTGTCAAATGCTTCCATAAATCGATTTTTGGCCTGATTTGACTCTTGTTCTTCTCCTCGGTAGAAGGCGATCGCTTCGGCATTTTCACGAATTCGGATCAAGCTGAAGCGAAAATTAGCTTCCCTTTTGAGTTGCTCAAAGTTCAGCCTAACCAAAGGTTTGCCAAAAATTCCAGTGGTCATAATGGTGCCGATCAGCGCATAGATCGCCAGAAAACCCACCAACGGTCTGGAGATTCCCCAAAGCACATTACTAAAGGCAATCATTTGCAGAATTGATCCCGCCACCACCAACAAAAACTGGAGTGATTCCAACGTAAAGCTTCTGACATCTTCGGCGATGCGCTGGTCTGGGTTATCAATCTCAGTATTTGAATTTGAGGTGTTGAGATTGTAATAGGCCCGGTGGTCTAAATAGTTATCGATAAATCGATTCGTCAGCCACCGCCGCCAGAATAGACCGAGCCGATCGCGCAGATAAACATAGCCAGCGAACAGCGGCGCATAGGCGACTAACACCCCAACGAAGATCAGGGCCGTCTGCCAAAACCGCTGCTGATCCTGAGCAGAGAGGGCTGAGATCAAGGCCCCTTGCTTCTGATTGAGCAACACACTCAGCCCAGTGTAAGCCACTAACAATACGACTAGGAGCAAAAGAAAGCCCCTGGCTTTCCACTTTTCGTCACTCCCCCAGTAGAGTTTCGCGATCGCCCAGAATTGCTTGAACAATCGTAAGTTAAATCGATCCATTATCACTCCTGTCTTCAGATCCGCAGCATACCCATCTATACATTTTGAGCCTTTCGGCCTGGTTACTCAAACAGGGAAACTCATAAATAACCCGGATCTCTCACCATGGCTGCCAAGCCAATATCGTTTGGATAAGCCCGATAATTGGTCGTCGGGAGGTGGCGCGCCCCATCTCTACATCTGGTTACCGAACAATATTGACTCTCAATCAGGGGGGCAAAATCTAATAAATGCGCTCAGGGGGTTCTCAGGATTGGGCTGTAGGCTCAGAAGTGACTGTACCTGAGTTTGCTTTATGAATCGGACTATTTCATGCTTGCTGTGGGGGGGCGCGATCGCGGCCAGCTTAGTTGGCGAGGTTGCGTTTGAAAGTTTTATGTTGGCTCCAGCCCAAGCACAAGTACAGCTGGCCCAATCTAGGCTGACGCTAATGACAGCGGAGCGGTTAGAGGACATTCTTAGCCAAGAGACCCATGACTTTCGCGCCGAAAACGGACAATGGCTGTTTACGTTTGAAGGTCGCCCCATGATTGCGTTGGTGGATGCAGCAGTTAATCGGATGCGGATTGTCGCCCCCATTATGGCTGCAGAGAATCTCACCAACGAACAGATTCAAAGTATCTTACTGGCTAACTTCCACACCACCTTGGATGGGCGTTACGCAGTCACCAATGGGACAGTCGTGGCCACCTTCGCCCATCCGCTGTCTTCACTGCAAGAGAACGATTTACAATCCGCCTTGCATCAGGTGGCGCAATTAGCCGAAAACTTTGGCTCTACCTATTCGAGTGGAGAATTGCTGCTGAGACCGGGGGGACAGCCTCAGCCGCAAAACAGTCAAGAGGGCAGTTTGGAGATATAGTTTCTCCCAGTATTCTTGCTTGTGTAGAATACCCCACACCCTAAACCCCTACTAGAGATTCGCCTCCCGCAATTCTCCCGGACGAACGGTTAATTGTTGGGCTCGTTCGCCTCTTCGAATCGTAAATTGCAGGGGTTGATCAATCTGGCTATTTTCCACCATGTTTTGCAGTTGATCGGCTGTCGTAATGGGCTTACCCTCAATTTCTGTGACGACATCACCGCGACGTAAACCCGCGATCGCAGCCGGACTATTGGGAATAACCTGCACCACGAGGACGCCCTTGACTTCGGCTAGGATGGTCAGTGAATTGGGATCGCGATTAAATTCCTTGGCCTTCTCTGGGGTGAGGGTGATCATCCGGATGCCGATATAGGGATGGGGGATTTGTTCACCCCGAGCCAGGCGGTCTTGAATGGCCTTAGCCGTGTCGATAGGGATGGCGAATCCGATCCCCTGAGCGTCAGCCCGGATTGCAGTGTTGATGCCAATGACTTCACCCTGAGCATTGAGTAGAGGGCCGCCTGAATTGCCTGGATTAATGGCGGCGTCGGTTTGGATAAAGTCTAAGCGTTTGTCTGGAATACCAACCTGAGAGCTGGAACGGTTGAGGGTGCTAACGATACCCAAAGTAACCGTATTATCCAATCCCAATGGATTACCCACCGCGATCGCCCAGTCGCCCACTTGCACGGTGCTAGAGCTCCCGAGTGGAGCTACTGGCAAATTTTTCCCATTAATTTTGACCACGGCCAGGTCTAACGTTTCATCCGCACCCTTCACGTCTCCTTCAAAGGTGCGGCCATCCTTTAAGGTTACGGTTACTTTGTCGGCGCCGCTGACCACATGGGCATTGGTCAAAAGAATGCCCCTGCGGTCGACAATGAAGCCGGATCCTTGGCCCCGCTGATGGTACTGCTGAGGTGTTTGGGGAAAGGCGTCGTCGCCAAAGAAGCGGCGAAAGAAGGGATCATCAAAGAAGGGGTCGGGCGCATTGGCCGAAACGATGCGATCGGTATCGATCCGAACCACCGCTGGACCAACTTGATTAACGGCGGTGGACACGAAGCTGCGATCAAGCTTCTGAACCGGCGGCGCATTCGGTTCAATCGCCAGGGAACCCGGCTCCATAACCTGTATAGTTGACGCACTCGCTGTCGCCGAAGCCTTCGGTAAAAACTGCGACGGAAACGTATGGATGGCAGCCAGAGTAACGCCTATGCTTAGGACGACAGCTAAAACATAGGCGCCGATCTGCTTGAAAGGCTGAAATGGTTGACCAGACGATGTCATAGTTAAACTCTCCCAACTTGAATCTGGCATCCGAGCTGAGCCAGGAATGGCGCACTGACATTTGCCAGAGTAGAGTACGGATGCTCTTATACGCATTATGTCGAGAGTCGTTTCATCACTCGATTCGGTTCTAGCAACCAAATTGCGGGTAATTTCCACACCTGCCATTAGGTGTAATTTTGTTCGGGATCTTTGGGTTGAGGCTGGGGGGTAGGGTGTGGGGTGTGGGGTGTGGGGGGGCAGAAGGCAGGGGGAGATGGGGAGGCAGGGGGAGTAGGGGAGGCAGGGGGAGATGGGGAGGCAGGGGGAGTAGGGGAGGCAGGGGAGGGAGGGGGAGTAGGAAGGAGAGGTCGAAGGGATTTCGATCACCCAAATGGGTATGAAAGATCACAGACTGTAGAAAGGGCAGGTCACTTTTCTTTTGTGGATACCCTAGGTTGATTATTGGGACTCGATCTTCAAATCCATCTGTGACTGGATAGTCATGGGAACTTCTTCTCGGTCGTCCGGCATAACGACGCCGTAGAGACCATCCGAAACGATAGATAGGGTGGAATGGATCGGCATCACTTGATCCAGGGCTAAGGTAAGACTGCCGTCGCCCTGAACATTGAGAGATTTGACAGACATATTGGCCAACTCTGACAGCATTTCTGGCAGGATGTCTTCTCCGGTTTGAGGCGTGCTTTGGAAATCGGTCACAAAGTTGAGGGTTACCGTATTATCTTGAAAATCAGCCCCCGCATTCAGCAACTCGACTGTGTTTTGGGTCGGGGTGTCGGGTTCTGGGATGGTTTGAACGGGGTCGTTGATGGCGGCTAATGGGGTTTGAAAGCGAATGGGATTCGCGGGCAAAGCCAGCCCAAATCCCGCGATCAGACCAACCAGAGAGCTTAGGAGAAGTGGCTTTTTCATACGTGGAAATATGATTTGACATCCAAGCCCAATTTTACGAAACTCTCAGACCTGAGATCCCAAATTTAGTCCACAGCAAAATTCTGACGCCTATATAGGTGGACTCCCCAGCCTCGAAAGTCATCAAAAGTACATTAGTCAAATCCCTTACCGACTAGACTTTTCCCGGCTTTATCATGCCTCTATAAGGACGCTCAAAAGCGTGTTAGGATGCCAGAGCCATAAAGATTATTTTGATCTTATGACTCAAAACGTTCTTACCGAAGTTTTCCTCCCTCTAGCGTTATTTATCATCATGCTAGGCATGGGCTTGGGATTGACCATGGAGGACTTCAAGCGGATTTTTGTCTATCCTAAAGCCGTGATTTTAGGGCTGATCGCCCAGCTGGCGCTGCTGCCGATTATTGGCTTTGGACTGGCTTCTATCTTCCCGCTGACGCCGGAGTTGGCGGTGGGAGTGATGATTTTGGCGGCTTGTCCCGGTGGGCCAACGTCGAATATGTTGACCTATTTGGCCCGGGGTAAGGTGGCGCTGTCTATTACGTTGACGGCGGTGAGCAGCTTGATCACGGTGTTTACCATTCCTTTAGTGGTTAACCTAGGAATGCGTCAGTTTGCCGGAGAAAACGCAGCGCTGCAGTTAGAATTTTTCAAGACTGTGCTCCAGATTGCGGTGATTACGGTGATTCCAGTTATCCTGGGTATGGTGTTGCATCGCTACGCCCCTCAATTCGCCGCCACCGTTGAAAAGTCAGTTAAGTGGCTTTCGCTTTTTTTCTTGGGGTTGATTATCGTGGCCCTACTAGTGAAAGAACGGACCAATGTGGTCTCTTTTTTCGTGCAGGTGGGATGGGTTACCCTGGCGTTAAATGTCGTGACAATGGCATTGGGATATGGCCTTGCTTCACTAGCCCGTTTGGAACATCGATCGACCACTGCAATCACCCTAGAAGTGGGTATCCAGAATGGTACTTTGGCCATCACGATCGCCGCCACCTTGCTCAACCGGCCCGATATGGCGATTCCGGCAGCAATTTACGCCCTAATTATGTTTGTGACGGCGGGGGCGTTTGCCTGGTGGGCTAGTCAGAGACAGCCCTTGGCGACAGATGAGGCCCGACTCGTGGCGGAGGTGGGCGGCTTGGGCGATCGCAACCCGCCATCTTAGAACGATGGGAGTTGCTTGTAGAAAATCGACGTATCTCTTTCATCGGGTCATCGGGTAAGCAGGCATAGTTGGAATCACACCAGCGAGAACATAACCTAGCGATCGATAAATATCCATTCCTATGAAATTTAAAGGGACTTGATTCAACCCTGTGTAATATCTGTCAGTATAATTGCCGATTCACTAATAGAAAACTAGTATTTACCTATACAGACAGACTATTTGATAGGTAGTCATAACTTAATCAAAAACAGAGTATGCCGACTTCCAGTAAAACAAGAAAGGGGAAAGCAAATGGGCCGACACCCCCCTATTCTGACTTGCTAAACAAGGTTACAACCTCTGAGTTTCAAGATAATGGAGATAACATAAATAAATATCTCCTGAAAGGATTTTTATCATATCTAAATCGCTTACACATGGATGGTGAGATTAGTGACAAGGCTTATCATGCATTGATTCGTGAAGCAATCACAGCATCCATTAAGAGAAAGGTAAACCAGCAGACAGAGGATATGCTTGAACAAACTCTCTCCAAAGCCATTTTTGATATTTATGAACAGCTTTTGGAGTCGATTTACCTAAGACGGGTCTTATAAGTTGGCCTTTAGATATGACATCCGAGAATCAGGAAGAATTAGGGAAGCTCAAGTCAAATCAGCCAAATTCCTTTGAAGAGCAAGAAAATTCTAAGAAAAACCAAGACGAAACATCCTCTAAAGAAGGGGAAATTGATGAGTATATACCTACCGAAGTAGTTGAGGCGCTGCAAGAACTCCCGGAAAACGATAGACGATTTGCGAAGAGCATGCTTTTCGCAATTTCACGGGGTTCCTCAGGTTATACGCCCGCTTCAATTGCTAAGCAGATACGACCTGAGCACATAGACAAAATACTCGATATCCAAGGGAGAGAAAATGAAATAGGACTCCAAAGAAACCAAATAGGTGAGGTTACAAAAAGATGGGGTATGGGAGGTATTTTGGCGTTGGTTGCAATGGTTTTTGTTTATGCTGGTTGGACAGGAGATAAAGAGCTTGCTGAGAAAGTGATGATAGCTGGAATCTCAGGGCTGGGTGGTTTTGGTGCAGGCGTTGTGGTTGGTAAACAGACCCAGTAGGTGAACTCCTGGCGATCGCGGAATTAAAGTCGCTGAAGAATACACTCAATTCTAGGAATTTTAGTATGGAAAAGTTCGTTAGACTATGCCCATCAGAGCTGATTTATAAACTAAATCTTAAGCAGCTAGTCGGCGAACCATGAGGCGAATAAAAGATCCATAAATCATGGCTTCGCTGCTCTCTGTATACACTTCATAGTCTTTACTCAA
>JAKSDM010000517.1 GCA_022360135.1 Pseudanabaenales cyanobacterium
GCCGCCTGATAAAACTGTTTTCCATGCTCTGGAGTCGCCAGGGCGGGGTTTGAGCCCATGCGTCCATCTGGGTAGAAGCGACGGAAATCTGCTGCGCCATAGACGGGACGCCCCGATGGGGCGACTTCCGGTTCTAAAGGCGCATACTTGATGGCATTGGGATAGAGATATTGGGTAAGGGCCACTTCACTGGGAGTCGCATGGGAGCCTTCCTGATTGCGGTAGAGCTCTTTCGCCAGTTTATGGACGGAGCTGCACATGAACCAATTGGCCAGGCGGCAGCGTACGCGACTGGCATGGGAAATATTGAGGTCGGCGAGAGTGGCGTAGGTCTCAGCAAAGGCGGCTTTGAGGGTGGCCATATTGCCGCCATGGCCGTTGATAAAGAAGAAATGGGTGAAACCTGCTTTGACCAGGGGCTTCAGATAGTCTTGTATGAGGGCGATCAGGGTGCTGGGGCGGAGACTGATGCTGCCGGGGAAGGCGGTGTGATGCAGAGCCATGCCAACGTTGATGGTAGGACCGACAAGAGCATTGGCGGTTTCACCGACGCCCTTTGCGATCGCTTCTGCGCAAATAGCATCCGTACCGATTAATCCCGTGGGGCCATGTTGTTCTGTTGAGCCAATCGGAAAAATCATGCCTTGGGATTGACTTAGATATGCTTCTACTTCTGGCCAAGTACTCAGATGTAGCAACATTGCTGTTTTTTCCTTGTCTATTAACACTATTTCCCCTAAAGCAGGCTAAGCCGTTGCTAGAATAATTTGTATAACCGAGTACAATCAGTTTTCCTGAAAGCTCTCTGGCTAAGTTAGGGGCAGCCAATTTCAATGAATAATGCGAGAATAGTTTGGGTAACCTCTTCACAAGAGTTGTGACTCAAGCTTTAATGAGCTTAACGAGTCTATACAATCTCTTTAAGATGACCAAACCATTACATTTAGAAGTTAAGTCGTCTCAGCATGAGGAGTTTAAGCAACAAGTGGAAAAATAGAACGCTAGGCCATCAACCTAGAAAGTTCTTTAGCCATCCATTGGTAATGTCTCATCAACCCAACTCAACAATTGATAGGGAAATAGGCGCCTAATGGTAAGTATATGCTCTACAACCAGTAAACAACTTGAAGCGTTATCTGTTTAGGAGAAGCGACACATGCTACACCGCAAGATCTATCAACTTTGCTGTGATGGTCGTGAGATCTGGATCTTCTTGCGGGATCAGCAACGTTGGATCGAGCGTGCTCGCATCCTCGATATTGAAGGAGACTTAGTAACTCTTCGCTATGAAACAGAAGAAGAGGAAGAAATCTGTTCCTGGGAAGAGATTGTTCGTCTTGAGAGTATTGGCGCTGTGACCCAAAAGCTGGCAACTGTCCCCAGAGGTGATGTTGAACTTTCGGTCGCAGAAGATTGCCCGGAAGCAGAGCAAATTAGCGATCACCACCCAGAGTCTAATTCTGACTGATACTCAAAACAATTTCCGGCTCAACTTTACCCTAAAGGCAGAGGGTTTGAGTAGGAAAAGGCGCAAGCTTCCAATAGATCAGTGTTTACATACAACTAATAGCCAAAGGCTAGAGACTTCAGTGCGCAGAGCCATTGCCGTGATAATTATCAGTATCGTAGAAGCCGTTCTTTGTACCAAAAAAGAGACAGGCAACCGTGAAAAACGCAGTCATAACCACCAAAACTAGTTTAACTTCCATAAATGATTACCTTGTAATTCCGACAATTTATGAAAAAGCCTACTGTCACTGGAAGCTGAGCTAACCCTGATTCATTTATCAAGTCTAGCTATTTAGCTTATCACCCTTAATTTGGAGTCTATCTGATCCTACACATATTAGTTTAAGGATCAATCCTTTAAAGGATGATGTCCTGTCCTCGCTCGGTAAACTGAACATCCTCGATATTCCACTCAGGATTACCTAGCAACGTTTCACGCAGGCTGCCAAACAATGCCAGTTGTTCACAATTGGAGAGGGATATGATTTTGCGTGGTGAGTTGGGGGATAAGCGGAGATCGACAGTGGCCACGCTGCTGGCGGCGTCAACCTTAACTCGATATCCAGCCAGCTTGAATTCGCTATTATCCTCCAATTCTAGAACCTTCGCGATCGCTTGCTCAATCGCCCGATCAGGGTCTACCCGAATAGGCTCCGGAATGAAATCCCGGCAAAAGCTATCTATTCGGTAAATCGTGATCGTAACGCGCTCGGATGATGAAGCCGAGGAAAGCTCATCCTCTATCAGGGATTGAGGTGAACTGGGCGGTCCCTGAACAGCTGCCGAATTCGGCTCTATCGTTGGGCCAGTTTGAGGGATCGTTTGGGTTGTAGGCGTTGAAGCGTCATCTGGCGAGACAGCCTGATCGGACTTAGTTTCTGGGGAAGAAACTGGTGTGGAGTCACTCACTGCATTCTCAGGAGAACCGTCCTTTTGTCCCACACTTGGCGTAGTACAGCTGCTCAGTGTGATCAACAGCACACTTGTAATCAAGCATTGATAGGTTTTAAGCAACCTGACCATTGGGATGAAATACTGAAGACAGAAAATTCTAACTGCACTATCTATAGTTAGTCAACTGTTTCAAAGCTAACCTAATTCGGTCTTAGATGAGTCACCCTTTCGGATATGTCTACATCAGTCTTGTAAGTAATTGGTAACTGCTCACAAAACTAGATCTTCATCCGCATTGGACTTTAGATAATGGCTGAGGCCACCTGGAATCGTCATCATATTATTTCTTTGGCAGACTTTACCCCTGCCGAATACGAAACTGTTTTGCAGACAGCCGCCAGTTTCCGCGAGGTGCTGTCCCGTCGCACCAAGAAAGTTCCTACTTTACAGGGACAAGTAGTCACCCATTTATTTTTCGAGCCTTCCACCCGCACCCGCAGCAGCTTTGAACTGGCAGCCAAACGCTTATCTGCAGATACGCTTAACTTTGCACCGGGAACCTCTTCCCTCACCAAGGGTGAAACAATTCTGGATACGGCTAAAACGTATCTAGCAATGGGAACCGATCTGATGGTAATTCGCCATCAGGAGGCGGGCGTTCCATTAGCGATCGCCCAAGAAATGGATCGACTGGGGTCAGGAGTCGGGGTATTCAATGCCGGAGATGGCCAACATGAACATCCCTCCCAAGCCCTGCTTGATCTGTTCACAATCTGCACGGCGCTTGACCCGGATTACCCTCAAATTTCCCTAGTAAAGGGCAAGAAAATTGCCATCGTAGGAGATATCCTGCACTCTCGGGTTGCTCGCTCCAACCTTTGGAGTCTCACAGCTTGTGGCGCTGAAGTCCACCTGGCGGCGCCGCCTACCCTATTACCAAAACGATTTTCAGCCGCTTTCCCGACCCTCTTAGCTGAGCAATCGGCGGCTATTCCGCGTAAGATTGTAACTCACTGGCAAATAGAACCCGCCCTCCAAGATGCGGATTTTGTCATGACTTTGCGGTTACAGAAGGAGCGGATGACTCGCTACCTCCTACCTAGTCTGAGGGAATATCATCAGCAATTTGGCCTCACGCGCGATCATCTGGCGCTCTGTAAACCAGACGTCAAAATCCTCCATCCAGGACCGGTTAACCGAGGAGTGGAGATTAGCTCCGACCTGATGGATGATCCGGCCCTCAGCCTGATTCCCAAACAAGTCGCCAGTGGCGTTGCGATCCGGATGGCGTTGCTCTATTTAATGGGGACTCGCCCAAATCATTGAACCCTATCGCCTAGAGGTGCAGCATTCGTCTAGACTGGGCAACAGAACCCTCTAACCAGTGATTTTCATCCCTATCAATATGTTCTCTGGCGCTACCCTTCCTGTTTCAACGCCAATTCAACCCCATCCAGGCGACAATTTTGCAATTACACTCGCCCCGCTCTCCCTAGCGGAGGTGTACATCCTCGCTGACGATCCAGCCAATGGGGCTGTGGTGGTTATGAGCGGGATGGTGCGAAACAATACAGAGGGTAGGTCTGTCGCTGCTTTAGAATATCAGGCCTATGAGCCAATGGCGATTCGCGTGTTTCAGCAGATCGCAGCCGAAATCCGAAAAACCTGGCCAGCCGTTACCCATATTGTCATTCACCACCGTATTGGACGGTTGAATATTGGTCAGATCAGCGTACTGGTAGCTGTCGGTTGTCCCCACCGTTCGGAAGCCTTCGCCGCCTGCCAATACGCCATTGATACCTTGAAGCACAATGCCCCCATCTGGAAAAAAGAATGGTATAACGAACCA
>JAKSDM010000316.1 GCA_022360135.1 Pseudanabaenales cyanobacterium
ATAGGCTTTCAAGATTTTGGAGAAGTCTAATGCTCAGAACCATTCAGGGAAGACCGCTATTGCTGAAATAGCGGCCGCCTTCAGAAACCTTTACGCCAGTAAAATATCATCTGGCTGGTTTTTCTTAAATACATTGTCCCCTAAGAGCACCAAGGCGATTTCGGAATCGCTGAAAATGGCGCCGCCGGACTCAGCAAAGTTGCCTACAAAGGTACTGTCGGTCACTTCCAGCACACCTATGTTAGCAATGGCGCCACCTACCTCAGCAGAATTGTTCTTAAAAGTACTTTCGGTAATAGTTAGTGTGCCTGAGTTGCCAATTGCACCACCGTCTAGCTTAGCAGAGTTGGCCACAAAGATACTTTCGGTAACACTTAGCACGCCTTCGTTTTGAATTGCGCCGCTGCTAAGGCTAGCCACGTTGCCCACAAAGATACTCTGATTGACTTCTAGAGTATCTGTGTTGAAAATCGCGCCGCCGGTATCGGCCAAATTACCTACAAAAGTGCTGTTGCTAACGATGAGAGTATCGTTATTGTAAATTGCGCCGCCGATTTCTTCAGCTGAGTTGCCTCCAAAATCACTATTGCTAACTTCTAGTGTACCTCCTTGGTTATAAATCGCGCCGCCAGCATCCTGTGCGGAGTTGTTTATAAAGATAGTTTCGCTAACTTCCGCCAGGGCCGGGACTATGTTACCTTCAATGTCTGCTTCTTCAAAGCTGTATATGGCGCCGCCCAAGACAGCCGAGTTGTCCACAAAAACACTCTCGGTAATTTCCAACGTAGCCCTGTTGGAGATCGCGCCGCCAAATTGAGCGTTGTTATTCACAAAGATACTATCACTCACCTCTAGAATATTTATGTTGTAAATTGCGCCGCCAGTCTCAGCTGAGTTACCCACAAAGGTGCTATCATTCACTTCTAGCGTGCCGCCATCATTGTTGGCGATCGCGCCGCCAGTCTCAGCCAAGTTGTCTACAAAGATACTGCCAGTCACTATCATCACGCCACTGTCAGCAATATCTGATAGACCTCTATTAGCAATTGCGCCGCCAGTCTCAGCCGAGTTGTTCTCAAAGGCGCTGTCAATCACTTCCAGGGAGCCTTCATTGAAAAGCGCGCCGCCAGTTCTTTCTGCAGAGTTGTCGATAAAAGTAGTTTCGCTAACTTCGAGCGTACCTCTGTTGGCGATCGCGCCGCCAAAGACAGCCGAGTTGTCCACAAAAACACTCTCGCTAACTACCATCACGCCAATGTTATTAATCGCGCCGCCGCCAAAATCAAGAGCCGAGTTGCCTACAAAAGTGCTGCCAATAACTGCTAGGTCGCCTTCATTTAAAATCGCACCGCCACGAGCAGAAATTGCCAAATTGTTTTCAAAAGTACTGTCAATAACTTCTAAAGCGCCTTCATTGTAAATTGCGCCGCCACTGCCATCAGCAGAGTTGCCCACAAAGACGCTGCCAATTACTTCTAGGGAGCCTTCTAGGGAGCCTGTGTTGTAAATCGCACCGCCAGTGTCAGCCGAGTTGTTCTCAAAGGTGCTGTCAATTACATCTATTGTACCGCCGTCATTAAAAACTGCGCCACCCGAGACAGCTGAGTTGTTCTCAAAGGTGCTATCAGTAATTTCTAGAGCGCCTTCGTTATAAATTGCACCACCATTATCATCAGTTTCTCCGCCTGTAATTGTGAGATTGGAGATTGTGACATCAGCCCCCGCTTCAATATCAAAAACTCGATCGCCAAGACCTTCTGCATTAATCACAACATCTTCGGAGCCATCAATGCCGACAATTGCAACGTCGCCCAAGCCAGCCAAAATATCTAAGTCGCCAGTTGCATTAGCGTCTTCATCAGCGCCAGTTATGCTTAGGGTATAAGTTCCCTCACTGAGCAAAATAACAACCGCTTCATCAGTGGTATTAGCATAATCAATCGCCTCACGCAGTGACGTAACACCATCATCAGCGACAACATCTTCAGTGGTATCGACAGTAATCACAGTGGCGGTTTGAAAACTATCCCCTAATAGAGTTGTATCCAAAGTATAGGCTGAAGCAACGGAGTCAGATGGAACGATTAAGTCTAATTGAGATGAGTCGGAACAATTTTCAAAATTAGTCATCTTGAGTTCCTCGATAGATTATTCATTCTCTACCCATCAAAACGATGTAACCGAATATCTCACAAGATTTAAACAAAGGGGAATGGCAAAAACGGGGAAGCTTATATGTAGTAAGCTGATGTGCATTCAAGTTGCAGAATTTGGGCTCTCAATCCCAGTGAGGGCAAGGATTGGTCTGGAAACTTAAATGCCGATTTGCTTAAAGGGTTTGGACAGTTTAGAACATTCCCCTTAAAACAGAGTATATCTCAAGCCAGATCAGGTTCATCTTAAAAATTGGCGCGTCTTCACTCAAGCAGGCCCCAATACTGTTCGGTCAACAATTTTTGCCGGTCCCAACGCTCGTAGAGAGATTGCATACAACTTCATCTATACCCCGTCTAACTTGAAACCTGGAGTTTAGTCACCCTGCGCTAGTGCACAAACAATTTAGAGAGTTGTGTCATATCCTGAAAGCCCTCATCCCCCAACCCCTTCTCCCTCAGGGAGAAGGGGAGCCAGATTCAAAGTCCCTCTCCCCCTGGGAGAGGGATTTAGGGTGAGGGGTAAAAACTACGGGTCCCAATATAGACGAGGTTTACAAGCAAGTAAATATCCTCCGGCTTTGCCGGAGGATATAAATTAATCGCCTCTCAAAGGGGCAGGCTACAATATCATCCTATAAATACGGGATGGTCCTGAGCATCCAGGGATTGGCCGCTATTGATGAAATAGCGGCCGCTTTCAGAAAGCTTTACACGGCTTGAAAGATTTCATCTGGCAGATTGTTCAAGAATTCATTTTCCCCTGAGAGCGTCAACACACCGTCGAAATCATTGAAAATGGCGCCGCCGCTGACGCCAGCTATATTGCGCTCAAAAGTACTCTCGTCAACTAGTAGTATCCCTCCTTGGTTGAAAATAGCGCCGCCGTTGCTGGCAGCCTCATTGCTTTCAAAAGTACTCTCGTTAACTAGCATCGTACCTTGATTGAGAATGGCGCCGCCGTTGGTTTTAGCCGTATTGCCCACAAAAGTACTCTCGTTAATTATGATCGTGCCGAGAGCGCCGAAGTTGAGAATCGCGCCGCCAGTGACCGCAGAGTTTTCCACAAAGGTACTCTCGTTAATTATCACTGTCGCTTGGCGAGTCGGGCTGGCGAAGTTGGCGATCGCGCCGCCAGAGAGAAAAGCCTCGTTGCCGACAAAAGTACTCTCGTTAACTATGAGTACATTTAGGTTGGTAATCGCGGCGCCAGCCTGACCAGCCCCGTTGCCCTCAAAAGTACTATCGCTAATTGTCGCCGTGCCGGAGTTGCCAATCGCGCCACCGTCATCACGCGCATCGTTGTCCTGAAAAGTGCTGTCGTTAACGATTAGGGAGCCACTGTTGTCAATCGCGCCGCCGCGAACACCCCAGTTGCCCTCAAAAGTACTATCGCTAACACTTAGGATATTGCTGTTAGCGATCGCGCCGCCAACGCTTAGAAACTCGCTGCCAACTGCTGAGTTAGCCGCAAAAACACTGTTGCTAACTATGGCTATCCCTTCGTTGTAAATTGCGCCGCCAATCACCCCAGACTTTCTTCCAAAGCTGCTTTCGCTAACCTCCAGCGCGCCGTCGTTGAAAATCGCGCCGCCATTGCCAGTCGCTATGTTGGCCTCAAAGACACTCTCGATGACCTCCAGCGCGCCGGAATTGGCGATCGCGCCGCCATTCTCACCCTCTCCTCCAGTAATGGTTAGATCGTAGAGCGTGACATCAGCCCCCGCTTCAATGTCAAAAACTCGATCGCCAAGACCATCTGCATTAATCACAACATCTTCGGAGCCATCAATGCCGACAATCGCAACGTCGCCCAAACCAGCCAAAATATCTAAGTCGCCAGTTGAATTAGCATCTTCATCGGCGCCAGTTATGCTTAGGTTATAGGTCCCCTCACTGAGCAAAATAACAACCGTCTCATCGGCCGTATTGGCATAATCAATCGCTTCGCGCAGTGACGTAACACCATCATCAGCGACAACATCTTCAAAGGTATCGACACAGATCAAAGTAGCCCCCTGAAGACTATCTTCTGTGAGAATGTCATCTAAACCATAGGC
>JAKSDM010000595.1 GCA_022360135.1 Pseudanabaenales cyanobacterium
GATTAAATTGCCCCTGAGATAAACTGGTCAGTGGGAGAGATTTGGGCCTTTCCGTCACGATTGCTTCGTCAACACAAACACATTTCCCTGGTTCCCCCGAGCAATCCTCATATCCTGATCAAGATAGGTAATCTCGATCCATCCTCGTCGTTCCCCACTGTTAATCCTCAAGTCTATACCCTTGAGCCAGGAAAACTGCTGACAGGTTTGCAGTTGTTGGATAAACTCGGAGGCGGATTGGTACCCCATTAATCGCTGTAAACCAAAGACGGTTCGCTCAAACTTCACATTGACTCTTTGGTTTGAAACCGGCTCCAATTGGGCGGCCACCGATACAAATCCAGCTAGAAAGGGAATACCAGAAAGCTCTGCAATATTGTAAACCTTTGCTTCGGCTGTCCGCACACACTGATAAATCGCCCCTAATTTAAGCATTGGGAATTGGTCTATTCTGAGCAGATCCTGACTGGTGGTGTAAAGTAAACGCCAATCCCCTTCCAGCAGCTTAGTTGCTTTGAGAGGCTGGGGGGTTGGATTAAGCTTCTCTAGCTGTTCAATTGCCGCTAGAATAGTTTTCTGCTCGTTCCCCCCAACAAGCAAACCTCGGTTTTTATCTGCGATCGCAGCTTGCAACGCCGTCTTAGTGACTGTAGTCACGTCTCCTTCAAGCACTGTTTTGCCCCCAATTACTTGCTATGTAAGTGATCTTGAGCAGAGAGCGGTTCGGTTGAAAGTTTACAAAGCTTAAAAGTCAGAAAATTAACAGCCGAGCGCCAAAAACTTTAGACCTACCGGCTCCTTAACCGGATAACAGGGCTATAAAAGAGTATGCTTTCGCCCCAAACCCGTTAGTTTTTTGGTACGTTTTTTGACACCTTCATTGACATATCTTGAAACATACGGTACCAAACCGATGATAAACTCAAAAGGGGTTATTTTGCCTGCCAAAGTATTTTCCGACCACTTTGACTGGAGTGGATCCAAAATAGGCGCTCCCAGTTTAATTCCAAGCACAAAGTTGATGTTCACCTTACCTCTATTCAAGTATGTACAATCCTTCTCTCCGTCAATTTTCTCGTCAGGACCACGCTACTGTCATACCGGTTCAACGGGATGCTTCTATCCTTGCCTGGTTGGAGAAAACTGGCCGGTTAATACCGCGAGATCCAGTTGAACCGCTTCCTAAGGAGGAAAACAGTGAGGAAATTTCTGATCTAATGGGTGGAGAAGATTCTAGTTACGATGACGATGATGATCTTGAATTAGATGACGATGAGTAAGGCAGGGAGTTGAGTCAGCTCTCGGCTTTTGTGAAGTCGTCTCAGCTTTATTAGTCTGATAGATTTTAGGCCGATAAAGCTTTAGCCGACCCTCCTGAAGTATGGAGAAGCAGTTGGTATTTTGGTATTAAAGATTAAATGTGTGGTGTGAAGTGAAGGAATTCGTTCGTGGATGCTAAGTTTTTCTCGCCCAAGCCGATTGGCCTCTCTGGTTTCAGCCTTTCGTGGATATTGACCGCTGGACTCATCATCATGTCGATGAGTCTTGACTTGCTTTCCGGCCGCAGTTTAGGGGTAGTCCCCAGCCTCACCTCACCGTTATGTCTGGCGGCTCTGATCACAGCCGTGCTCGGCTCCTGTGCGGTTCCCTGGTTACGCACCCTCAAAACTGGACAGTTCATTCGAGAAGATGGGCCTCAGGCGCATTTCAAAAAGGCTGGCACTCCTACTATGGGGGGCATCTTCTTTGTCCCAGTTGCGATTGGCCTAACCTTGCTGCTCGTGGGGCCTACTTCCAAGGTATTCGCTGTCTGTGCTTTAACACTTGCCTATGCAGGGATTGGTTGGTTAGATGATTGGCAGGTACTCTGTCGTAAATCCAACAAAGGGATCTCGCCTCGGTTGAAACTCGCCTTGCAGATTGGTTTCGCGGCATTGTTTTGCCTATGGACCCTAGCCACTCAACCGGAAAACATTACCCACGTCGCCCTTCCCTTTGGCATTACCTTGCCTCTGGGGCTACTGTTTTGGCCATTAGCTGGATTTACTCTAGTGGCCGAGAGCAATGCGACGAATCTGACAGATGGTCTGGACGGCTTGATGGCGGGCACAGGCGCCATCGCTCTGCTCGGTCTCGCGGCTTTGATCGCCCCCACCCATCCTGATTTGATGGTGTTTTGCGC
>JAKSDM010000581.1 GCA_022360135.1 Pseudanabaenales cyanobacterium
CGCACTGCCTTAGCAGCCGCTTGGACGCGATCATCAACACTGAGCTTGTTGAGGATCATCCGCACGTAAGATTTGACCGTTCCGACCGAGAGAAAGAGTTGCTGAGCAATCACTTGGTTAGACAGTCCCTCGCTAATGCGCTGTAGGATCTCACGTTCTCGCTCACTCAGAACTGGCGCGTTAGACTTCTGAGAGGAGGCTCCCACGGTGGGAACCACGGTGGTTTTCAGCATCGAAGCCACCTTGTGAGCAATTTGAGGGTCGAGATAAGTGCCCCCCAATTGGATCAGGCGAATAACCGCAATCAGTTGATTCCAATCAATACTTTTAAGGCAGTAACCATCTGCCCCAGCCGCCAACATACCAATCACTTGGGTATCCTTACCAAAAGCGCTCAGCGCTAAAACACGAGTGGCCGTGCAAGTACTTTTGATCTGTTGGGTGGCGGTAATACCATCAATTATGGGCAGCTCAATATCCATCAAAACCACTTCGGGGGCCAGTTGAGCCGCTAACTGAATGGCCTGTTCGCCATCTTCAGCCTCACCGACCACCTCGAATCCTGGCTCTAGGCTGAACTGGCCTTTCAAACCACGACGCATCAAGGCATGATCCTCTACTAAGAGAACCTGGATCAGGGACTGTTCACTGGACTCAGACATGCTTTTTCACCGATCTGAAACGGAACAATAAAACAACGATTAGCCGCTGTTCAAGCCGACCTGGTTGAAATTACTGGCAAAAATGTAATTTGTGAGCTTCAAGCCTTTGCATAAACGGTTTAAGCGGTTATGCAAAATCATTGACAGATGAAATCGGCTGAAAATACTTTCCCACCGTGAGTCGCTTTGAAGATAATTTTGCCGAAGTACTTATAAAATTCAAATAAACCCTGTTAACGGGTTCTTAAAAAAACGTTAATTCAATTCCAGCAATAGAACCTCCAATAGGTAATCTGGCCCAATTGCGACATACGCCTGAGCTGAAATATTCACCTAGATCAATTGAATGTAATGATAGCCATTACATCCTGTACGTTGAAGCGAGCACCCGACTGATAGAAATCTGCTTGCCAAATATCATACTGAACTCTCTATATTTTACCTCTCTATACTTGAAAATCTTGATCAGGCTTTATATTCCTTTCCTGATCAAAACTGGGCAGGTTGAGGATCCGCTGCTGGTGAAATTTCGCCATTTTGGCTGAGAGGGAGATCTATCGAGTGCTCTTGAGTAGACGCTGGTGGAAGGGTAAACCAAAAAGTGCTTCCCCGGCCAAGGGTGCTTTCAACCTGGATAGAACCTCCATGGGCTTCGATAATCTGGCGGCACAGATAGAGGCCGAGACCTGCGCCTCCTCGCCGACCTCGCCCCTGAACGAAACGATAAAACAGCCTTTCTCTTTCATGTTCAGGAATTCCGGGTCCCTGATCACGCACACAGACGCGAACGTGAGTCGCCTCAGGCGCATCTACCTCAAGCCACAAGCATTTACCTGACTCACTTACGCGGATTGCATTGTCTAACAGGTTCTGCAACACTCGTTGAATCTCAAGTTCATCACCGCAAACGGTTGGTAGTGAAGGGGCAATATTATGGCTGAGTTCGCACTTGTTCCCAGATGCGGCTTGAACCTGAAGGGTAACTCGCACAAAAATCTTTTGCCAGTTCAAAGGTTCAGGATTCAGGTTCCGACTTCCCCCCGCTTCATAACGACTGATATCCAACAGAGCTTCTACCAGTTTGAGCAGGTCGTCGTTGGCTTGGTGAAATTCATTCAGCACATCTTCTAAAGAGTCGTCTATAGGGCCAAAGGCTCCGCCAAGCATGGCCTTGAGAGTGGTGCGACTGGCTAATATAGGAGTGCGCAGATCATGAGAGAGGGTGCTGATCAGGTCCTCTAACTGTTGGTTGTGCAGTTGAATGCGCTCCTGTCGGGCCCTAATTTCACGGGCCATAGTATTGAGCACTTCGGCCAGTTGGCCAATTTCGTCAGGAGACGAATAATCAAGTTGGGTTTCTAGCTGACCGGCTTGCCATGCTTGACTGACTTGGGTTAACTGCTTGAGGGGCTTTTCAACCCGCCGCCGCAAAAGCCATAGGTTCAATCCTACCCCGACAAAAATGATGCCAGCGTTAAGGATATTTAGCGCAATCCCCACCTGGTTCAGTTGACTCAACCGCTGATTACTCTGATTGAGCAGTTCTTTCTCCCGCGTAAGTATGCTGCTAACCAAACTGCGTAAGGGATCGAGCGAACTCTGTTCTAACAGTTCAGGATCATTGACAGCGCCCTCGAATACCTTCTGGACAAACTGGCTTTGCCATTGAGTATGAAAAGTTTCGATCTGATGCAGTCGGTCAAGCTGGATGGAATCATCTTGCAATAGTTGGGACAACTGGTCCAGGCTACTGTCAAATGTGCTCTTTCCTTCCTGATAGTTCTCCAAAAAAATCGGATCATTCACTAGCAAGCGACCGCGCAAGGCCACCTTCTCTTCCAGCGCAGCCCCAAGCAAACGTTCTCCCTCACGCTTGACTTGAAAGCTGTGGGTGACTCTATCGACGGTTTGCCGCTGCAGGTTTCCAACTAAAAGGCTAATACCCTCTTGCCCCAATAATAGGCATACCAGTATCGCCAAACTCGAGTACAACGGGGCGAACAACCGAGTTTTCAGAAAAGATAAGTTCAAAGCTGTGATCACATTAACAACTTACTCCTATGCAAAGCTAGAAAATCTAGACTCAGGAGGGATTACGGACGCCAACATGGACTTGGTTTAACACCCCAATTAATAGCTTCACACCCCTGTATAAACTATGCGTAAAGTTCACATGAAACCTTTATCGGATTTCTCAAAGCAATGTTAATTCAATTGAAGCTTGCCGTAAGTCATGGGGTTCTCTTTCAAAGATTATTTTTTTATTGCTCTCTGTTCTGGCGATTGATTGAGAAAACGCGATCGCACCTCAGGATAGGATGACCCAACTGAGTGCGATCGCATTACAAAACGGCTTGATCAGCCGCTATGTTCAGTATTGTCAGCGCCCCATTAGGCAAAAGACATCTTGACAATCACATCGTCAAAGTCCATATCGCCGCCACCGGTCTTGTCTTCGTAGCCAAACACGTTATCGCCTAGCAGCCGCATATGGTCTACCCCGTCGCTGTTAGCCCCGATATGATTGAAATATACAGTTGGGTCATTGGCCGTTCCCTTATCTAACAGCGCCTCAATTTCGCCGTCTACCACCAGGAAAGTCGATAGCATCTTACCTGTAGCGATTTCAGCACTATAGGCCATGGTCTGGCCATTTTTCCCAGACAGTTTCAGATCGACCCGGTTTGCTAGCGCCGCCTTCAGATAGCCAGCATCCCCCGGTCGGATCATCTTACCCGTGATTGGGTCTTTGACGCTACCCTGCTCATCTTCGATAGTGTAAAGGCCGACGGTGTTGTTAAATTTGGCCTCGCGAAAGACTTCGATGGTGGCGTTCACCGTTGGCGCAGTCTGCCCCGTCAGGTCAATCATTTCGCCCTCAGGGGTTGCGCCTTGCATTTTACTGCCAAGGGCGGGGGCGACATTGCCCTTGGCGAGTTTCAGCATCAGGTTTTGAAAGCGGTTACCGTTAGGTAAGCGGAAGTCCAAATCCACAGGTTGAGTATTAAGAGCGTTGGCTTGCACTGCCGATGTGGCGTTGCCGTTAATCATAGCCTTGGCAAAGATGAGCTTGCCAGGACCGCCACGGCGCAGATCGCCCAGTGAACCGCCCTTAATGGTTGCAAATTGTAGAAACTGGTTGCCTTTAACATCCAGGATACGGGCGGGATTGAGA
>JAKSDM010001153.1 GCA_022360135.1 Pseudanabaenales cyanobacterium
CGTCGATACAACGGAACACCAGAAGAAGTTCTAAACAATGCTGAACTAATGCAGCTTTTATTGCCAACGCTGCGGGCTGACTTTGCCGTAATTGAAACCTACTATTACACTCATGAACCTCCGCTAGATTGCTCCATTAGCGCCTTAGGCGGACTACAAGATTGGAAAACCAATCCCGCTAACCTAGAAGCTTGGCGTGCTCAAACTCAAGCCGCCTTTGATCTGCAATTGTTTCAAGGTGATCACTTCTTTATCTATACGGTTCAATCTCAGGTGTTATCGTATCTTTGCCGCAAATTAAACCAAGTTGCTGAACAGGCGTCTTACCCCCCAGGAAACAAATATCAACAGCTTTCCCCGTGATCAGGAACTTGCGGTTTAATAACGCGCCAAGCAAGCCTTGCATGCTCAAAATTAGAACACCTCACCCACCTAGCGGCTAATCGCTCCAAGCCCTTGTGTTATCTTTGAAATAAGGTCTCATTAAATCGCGGCGGCCTATGGTTAGGCGGATAATAATCAGCTTGGGGATACTAGGCATTTTGGCGTTCAGTGCTACGTCGGTCAACGCTGCAACTGACCTTCGGATTGTGGATTCAGCCGCATTAGGGACGCGCCGAAATCTACCTTGGTCAGAGCTAGTTGAAATCAATGACCCGTTTGAAGGCAAGTTTGTTGGGGTATTTGACCGACATTATTTTAATGATCGATTTCTTAACACGACTGCGCGAATTGAGGTGCAAAGTCTTTGGAGCCGTGAATCTATTCGGTTTTTGTTGATTATTCGCGATCGCGACTGTTTGAGTCGATCTTTTCATTATGGCGTCTCATCTGTTCTCAGTTGTTCAGAATTGAGTAACGCCAGGAATATTATCGAACTGTTCATCAAAATCAATGATGATGTATTGCAAGTTGCCGGACAAAACAGCACATTTCCAGTCAGCGAAGAATTAGCCCAAGCATTGCAAAATGCGCCAGACGCTAGAATCAGCATCCGGTTAGTGACCCAAAGTGGAGAAACCATTGACAGTGAAATTGGACAAGGAACCGTTGAAGTGTGGAGAAGGTTATATACCTCCCAAGCCAGATTAATCGGTGAATGAAAATGAAGAGGCATTCGCCCAGCGAACCGGAAATTTCAATTCATCCATTCTTTTAGCACGATTCTGCCCTCTACGCTGGCATTCAATTGGGTTATCCACTTAAGCTGGATGATTTGTTGAAGCATGTGGCCACAAATTCTAATGACAAGAATAATCCTTGACAAATTTTCTGATCTTAATGAGAATTAATATCATCTAGTTCCACCCGGTGAAAGCGATCGACCATTAAATGAATTAAGCAGGATTGTGGATCGCTGAGCATCTGACGCTCTTGCCTATGTCACTGCCTCATTGACGGAAATAGCATCCATCTTAACTTTGCAAATTTGGGAATTTTCATGCTGACTCAAGACACTCTAGCGGACTGTCGGTTTTGTTCTATCGTTTCAAAAGCAAATGGCCAAGACCCCATTGGTACAGCCGGAACTGCTGATCATTGGCTGATTCTTGAATTGGCTCAACCTTGGACAGAAAAGATGTTCAAAGAGGATCCCAGAATTGCGCCGTTGATTGAATTATTTAAGCAACTATTCATGAAACACGGCGTGATGATGCGACCCTTGCTGATCGCCCCGGATCCAGACTATTCTCGGCCAGGAGAAACACGGGTTATCTATTACCATCGGCCCCATAAGCAGTTTGCTCAGTTTGAAAAACAAGAGTTCATCGTGCCAGAAACCGAATTTCCCAGGTTGGTCACAGCTTTGCTGAAGCATTTGATGAAGCGCCCCAATCAGTTGGCGCAATTCCAGCCCTATCAGCAACAAACCAGGCATATCCGAGAAATACTGGTGTGTACTCACGGTAATATCGATGTCGCCTGCTCCCGGTTTGGCTATCCCATTTATAAGAAGTTACGGGACGACTATGCAGCGTCTTGGCGGAGCAACGAAGCAAAACCGTGGCAAAGTAACGGCGCCTCTTCCCCTCCCCCCCTCTCCCCCTCCCTCCCTCCCTCCACTCCCCAACTCCGCGTATGGCGATGCAGCCATTTCGGCGGCCATCAGTTTGCGCCGACCTTAGTTGATCTGCCTGAAGGCCGCTATTGGGGGCATCTTGAACCAGCAATCATCGACTTACTCGTGCATCGACAAGGAGATGTCGCTGATCTGCGATCGTTTTATCGAGGCTGGGCGGGTCTAAGCAAGTTTGAACAAGTGGCGGAACGAGAGATTTGGCTAAGAGAGGGGTGGGACTGGGTATCTCTCCACAAATTTGGTCAGACCACGCAAAAAGGACTGACGGGGATAAAGCGATACCTGTATGCCCTGCTTCGGCTAATTCCGTTGAAGCGGGTCCAGTTTTTCCTCGAACAATGGACAAAAGATGCGACTTGGGCCGAGGTGCAGATTAAGTTCATTAGTCCCGAGCAAACCACCTCAGGGGTCTATCAGGCCCGGGTTGAGGTCAGTGATCATGTGATGACGGCGGTAAAGTCCCCTAAATCTGGAGAAGAGATGCAATTGCGATCGGCGCCGCAGTATCGGGTGAGTCGTTTGGTGAAACGTCAGTTTTTCTGAAATGATTGAGGATCGACGTTGATCCGAGAAGGGCGCAAAAAACCGCGTTTCGAAGCTAAAACCTTAGAGAGAGTTATAATGCAAATTATTCTCATCAAGAATAGACGTTTGTATTTGGCTTCACGATGACAACGCAACTGGTCTTGAATCATTACCAAGATTGGTTTTGCCTGGCAGCCCAAGCGATTCACGGCTGCTGCATTCAGATGCCTCAACAGGTGGGCATTAACCCCAAAGCATTTCAGATGCAGACATGGCAATGCGCCAGTTAAAAAAATGCGTTTGGGCCTCAAAATCCCTAGAACGAAGTCGGCCTCTCCCATATTCTAGGGCCTGTTTTAAAACCTTCCGGAATCGATAGATATGCTGAGGTTAGTGCATTCTGACCTCAATCATGATTCTTCCTCCCTACAATCGAGGCGACCTACGGGATCTGCAATGGAAACGGCTTGAACCGATACTTCC
>JAKSDM010000555.1 GCA_022360135.1 Pseudanabaenales cyanobacterium
CACAAGCTGAACCGTTTACTTAAGGTGCGAGCCAAACTCAGGGCGGAAACAAGGGAAATTAGCCCTGAACTATCCATGGATTCCACTCGGCTCATGTCAACCAGTAATCCTGCAGATTGCTCAGATGAGATAGCTGATGTCAAAGTCTGCTGAAATGATTCGGCGTTAGTCGCATTCAACGCACCACAAGGCTGAACCACCGTCACGGATGAATCAAGGCTCTGCATGTCCCTATAACTCCTAGATTTCTATAAAAATTGATGATGGGGGGTTTAATGCAATGACGATACAAGGGGGACTCAAGATTCCTCTTGGATGAAACGAAGGTAAGTCTTGTCAGGCTGCCGCGCCCACTGGATCTGAAGTATTTTGTCGAAACTTAATTTGTTACCTCCCTAATATAAAGATTCAGGTAAGTGTTTTTACTTAACCTATCGAGCTTCACAGACTCCAAAAGTGATCTAAATCACATTTATCAAAGATGTAGATCACTTGTAAAGCAGCTGCAGATCACTGGTTTGCGCGCCTGTTCGTTTGACAATTTAGGGTAAGAAATTGGATTCATTCTGGCTCTCCTATCATTCGCCATGACACCTACTTTTGCTATCCGAAAGCTTGTTGAAAAGGCGCTTTATATTCGTAAGTTGACGCCTGATATCGAAAATGAAATTAATTATGAGCTGACTCGCCTGGGATATGTGTCAGACGTCGATTATGAAGCACTTGAGTTGCTGATGTCTGAGATGGATGCGGGCAGAATTAAGCTGGTTCCCAATGGTTAAGCGGGCCGGATTCATAGATATTAACTCTCTGTCGATAGATAGTTGTTAGATATTTCACCATTTGCTCGATCAATACAGGTTTATTGAACCGTTTTTATTATCCAGGAATCAAGCCCTCATGAGAGAATGACCTAGGATTTTTTATAACCTGTGTTGAAGCGAGTGTTACTCAGGGTTGTGTTTATTTTTATTTTTTTACTTTCGGAAGATCCGTATTTTTGCAATTCCTAATTAATCGGATGTCTGTATTAGGCTGCTAATCGCTTAATTCAATTTTTTCAGCGGCTAGGGCATTAATATCAACCTTAGGATCCAGTTTTTGCTATACTCGTTACACTTAGTCCTTTTCAATCACTCTCTTAGGCTTGAAATCTCTTAGGCTTGAAATTGTTGGGCATAAAAGTGGGCGTAGCGATCGCCCTTGTTCAGTAGCTCTTCATGGGTGCCGGACTCAATCACTTGCCCATCCTCCAGCACCAGAATGCGGTGAGCCCGACGGACGGTGGCCAGGCGATGGGCGATAATGAACACGGTTCGGTCTTTCATCAACCACTCTAGGGCTTCCTGCACCAAGGCTTCCGATTCAGAATCTAGAGCAGACGTGGCTTCGTCCAGGATCAGAATGCGGGGATCTAGGAGGACAGCGCGGGCGATCGCCACCCGCTGACGCTGACCGCCTGAGAGATTGACGCCACGCTCCCCGACCCAGGTGTGATATCCCTGAGAAAACTCGCTGATAAAGCCATGAGCATTGGCGATCTTGGCCGCTTTCTGCACCGCCTCCAAATCGAACTGATGCTGGCCAAAAGCGATATTCTGGGCGATCGTGCCGGAAAACAAAACAGTCTCCTGGGGCACAATCCCAATCTGGCGGCGCAGACTGGTAAGGGTAACATCACGGACATCGTGACCATCAATCAAAATTTGGCCCGCTTGGGGATCGTAGAAGCGGGGCAGCAGATTAACCAAAGTGGTTTTGCCAGCGCCTGAAGACCCGACCAGCGCGATGGCTTCCCCCGGCATCGCCAACAAGACCAGATCCTTCAGCACTGGCTTACCAGACATATAGCCAAAATGGATGTGGCGGAACTCCACCTTGCCTGTGACAGATGGTAATACCTTGGCATCCGGTTTCTCTAGCACCACCGGCTTAATTTGCATGATTTCGAAAATCCGATCAACTGACGCCTCCCCTTCCTTAAATTGGCTGTAGTCATCAATGGTGGCGCCCACTGGGTCAATCAGCATCAGGGCTGCTGCGATATATACGGCGAACTGCTCACCCGTCAGGCCGCCGATCGCAATTTGCCAACTGCCAATCAGAAAAATAAACAGCACTACCATGGCGTATAAAAATCCCACCACAGGATGTTGAACCGCCCTCAGCCAGGCAGCCGAATATCTTGCCTGCCGATTACGCTCCGCCTCCCGACTGAACCGTTCGATTTCATATTCCTCCACTGCAAATGCCCTGATCAAACGAATCCCACTGAACACCTCTGTGAGCTGGGAAGACAAATCAGACACCAAATCCTGACTGCGGCGGGAAAAGCGCAACATCTGCTCTCCAAACCAAGCCGCCAGCAACGCCAATAAAGGAACCAAGATTAATGCAGCTACTGTCAATGGCCAGTTGAGGTAGATCATGTAGCTGAAGACCGCCACCAATTGTAGTGCTGAAGGAATGAAAGAATGAAAAAGCTTGTTGACGACTTCCCCAATTCGATCAATATCTTCAGTCAGGCGATAAGCCAAATCCCCTGTCTGAGTCTTTTCAAAATAGCCCAAGCTGAGGGTTTGCAGGTGAGCGTACACCCGTTTACGCAGATCAAAAGCGACTGCTAAGGCGGCCTTCGCCATCAGCGAATCTTGACCATACTGACCCGCTTTTTGGATCAAAAAGCCCACCAGCGTAATACCGGCAATCTTGGCTAAAGCGATGACCTTACCCTCTACCAAGAGAACCACCATCCTACCGGCTAACCTGGCTAAAATTGGCCAAAAGGATATAAACACCAATATGCAGAGAAATCCCTGAACAATCGTTCGCCAGTGACGCTGCACGTAGGGTAAAAGTAACCAGTAATTAGAACGCTTCTTCAATCGGGTTATCGTCAAACAATTTTCATCTTGTCTCACGCTATCAGCTTTCGGGGACAACTGCTTGGGTGAGGGGCCTTTGGGTATAAGGAGAGGGGGATGGGGAGATGGGAATGAAGCGTGTAGGATGGATAAAAGCGTTTGTCCACTTCTACTCTGCAAGGCTACTGTGTACACAGATCTCGACTCCGATTGCAAATTCACCGATCTGGCCCCCCTAACCCCCCAATTCTGGGGGGGATCAGAGTTCAAAGTCCCCCAGAATTGGGGGATTTAGGGGGATGAAATGACTCCGGTTACGACTTGTGTGTACACGGCAGCTCTGCAAGGAGGGCAAAGCCCCGATCGCTTCCTTATCTCCCCGCTTAGTCTCTATTATGCCTACTGTTGTTGTCGCCACTGGAAATCCTGACAAGCTAAAGGAAATGCAGACTCACTTGGCGGGTTTGGGTTGGACGCTAAAGCTGAAGCCGCCGGAATTGGAGGTGGAGGAAACGGGCGAAACGTTTTTGGCGAATGCTCGGCTTAAGGCGTCGCAAGTCGCGATCGCGACTGGGCATTGGGCCATTGCGGATGACTCAGGGCTAGCAGTGGAAGCGCTCAATGGCTCACCAGGCGTCTACTCCGCTCGATATGGCAAGAGTGATGAAGAGCGAATCAAAAGGGTGTTAACGGAATTAGGGAATACACCCAGTCGTCAGGCGCAATTTGTCTGTGCAATCACATTAGCGCGTCCAGATGGTGCAATTGCGCTAGAAACAGAGGGCATTTGCCGGGGGGAAATCTTGAGGGCGCCTAGAGGAACAGGGGGATTTGGCTACGACCCCATCTTCTATGCCCCAGAACAAGGGAAAACCTTTGCCGAAATGACGCCATTACAGAAGCAACGTTACAGCCATCGGGGGCTTGCATTTCAGCAGTTGACGCCAGAATTTCGATCGCTGGCTCTAGAATGACTCATTGGAGCGCCACCGTCACCCGCAAGCCCGACCGACTGATAATTGGCATGGCCTATGGCTGTAACTGCCAATTAACCCAACAGAGAAATCATCCGACTCTGACTAATTTCCCAGAAAATTGATCTAGCGGCGACGCCTTTAGCAAACGCTCCAGTTTCAGCCGGGAGCCGCCAGCGCCACCCGTGAGTTCCGAAGTAAAGTTGGGCATTTCTTGCCAGCAAGAGGGGCAAAACCAATAGACACCGTCATGGCGGATATGGCGGATTAATAAGCCGGAACAGCAAGGACAGTCATTCATGAATGTTTTCCAACCTCACCTAATGCGATAACCA
>JAKSDM010000575.1 GCA_022360135.1 Pseudanabaenales cyanobacterium
CGATAGACTATTTCAGGTAAGTTATCAAGGATAGGGTAGCGACTCTGCCCGTAGTGCAACCCAACGCGGCCAACATTGATTAAGTAACAATAGGCGATTTCATGATGGCTGGGGGCAATTTGGGAGCCGTCGGCGGCGATGACGGTATGCGCTTCAGGGGCAGACTGTAAATTGATGCGGTTATCTAGAGGTTCGATTGGCGAGGCGGCGGCGAAACCCAGGCGATCGCGCCAGACCTGCTGTTGCTCCACCAGTTCAGCCTGGTTAGCCTGAGCTTTCGCCATCAGGGCTTCGGCCCTTTCAACCCGATGACGAGCCGCATTGGCTTCCTGAGCCAGATGCTCGCTGATGTCCTGCATCTGCTGGGCTAGCTTCATGAAGTCAAGCATGGGAGGAGAAAAGAGGGAAAAGGGGACAGGGAAAAAGGGACAGGGAGCACGCTTTTTGCTCGCCCTGAAGCATTAGGAGTGGGGTTCCCCTCTTTCGGGGGGCGAGGGGTTAGGAGTAAAGCCCCCTATATCCAAGCTGAGAACTCTTGTACTAATTTTGTTAAAGATAGCAGATGAATGCGGGAATCATGGCGGGCTATTTGTCTATCGGTTTCGGTGTTGTAACCCCAATCCCCCAGAAATAGTTGAACCGACCCCAAAGCCGATTCTTGTTTGACGCGTTGCAAGGTTTTCAGGCGATCTTCAATAAACCAAAGGTGAACGCTTTTTTCCCCCTGGTGCTGCTGCTGTTGAATTAATTGACGCAGAGTTTGGTGCTTAGGCTGTTTTACTTCCTTGCCAAAGATTTGTTCATCAGCAAGCTCAACTCCTTGCTGATTGAGGAGCTGACGGACAAACCGACCCTCCTTGGTGGTGACGATAACGGGATAGGTAGAACTGGAGACCAAAGCCTTCAGTCGCTCTATTACCCCTGGATAAAAACGATGCTGGTCTAGCCAATTTTGTAAGTCTGCCTGAATCCATTCATCCCGGACGCCATCTACAGCCGCCCCGACTTTGGCGGCCTCAAGTTCCTGCTCGACCAGGAATTGCTGGGCAATAGTTTGCCAGTCTTGCAAAATGACTTCATCTTTTACACCCGCTAGTAATGCCTTCAGTAGAATTGGCATTTCCCATCCCGTTTCCACTACGGGCCTCAGTGGATAGAACCTTTCCGCCAGACCATTAGGCGGCGTAGCGTCACTTAGCGCAAAAATTTGGCAATAGGCTCGCCAAGCGGTTTGAAAATATTCGATTAGCCCATCACAGATGACCCCATCGAAGTCGAAAGCCACTATCGTTGGATGCTTCACGGTAATTGCTCCAAGGTTGTCCGATAACTGGTGATCGATGCCTAATGGTTACCCATTCCGTCCTACAGAAATGTACCGTGCTAAACCCAAAATTGGACGTTGGACTTAGTTTAAGTAATATGCCCGTTACTGAAACTGAAACCTCTGCTGGAAGTGTTGGTTTTCCAACTTATGGTTGAGCTAAGTCGGCTACAAAAGCGATGAGATGGATTTATGCAAATGCATAAAACTGTAAAGGCTAGGTGATCAGAGGTGATTGGACGCCCCGTGTGTAAGGAGTACAGACTATTATGAAGAATTTATCCCGATTGATGCTTCCGCTAGTAATGTTGGGAGTCGGGCTCTCGGGTCCTTTGTCAACTGCGATCGCCAATAGCGAAGTTAATGCTGCAGCGCCTGAGCTATTGCCTTCCGAAACAGCAGTGAGTGAAATGGATTCAGAGGTTCCCATGATCGTTCAAGAAGATAGATATCAACGCTATCAGCAGGTAATTGAGCGCACCAAGGGAATGGTATGGGATCCGGAGGTTAACGCTTTAGCTGAAAGCTTTGGGCTGCATGTTTTGGATGTCACTTGGGAAGATACGGGCCGCTTTCATAACTCAGCTGTCGGTCCCAACATCAGCGATATGACCATTCAAGTGCAGCAGCAAGATCCCCGGAGTGGGAATTATGATCTGCACTTAATGCCAGTCATTCGTCATCCGAATTTCTCCGACCAGACAGCCGATGTTCCCATCGATCGTTTTTTCCTTCTGGCGGGTAATGAACGCGGTGAAGACTTGCAGCGGGTTTCACTCAAAGATTTTTTGGCCAATGTGCCGCAGTATCTTAGTCAGCCCGACTCTTGGGCGGGGGATGAGCAATCCCTGTTGGCGGAACGGGACACCCATGTTTTGGTGAGTGCTCAAGCTTGTTTCTTACCCATTCCCCAAGGCGGCATTGCTGAGTTCAATCCAGTCCTATTCAACTACCAGTCCTACCCAGGCGATCCAGCATTGCTGAGCATCTTGGCGACCCGTGAAGGCTCTAGTGTTACCATTATCGACAATCAGCGAGATGCTTTCGAAGCTGGTCAAACTTGGGGCCAACGGCTATTTTTCAACCAAAATGGGGAGCGAGCCAGCTTGACCGGTCAACGCCTTAGCGACTTTCAAGCGACTACCGAAGTTGAAGCGACAGACACTAACGTTGTAGACCCTGAATCGACTACTGCCACAGAAGCTGCAGGAGAAGAAGGGCTAAACATGGTGATGCTGATTCAAGTACCGCTGAAACAACGAGAGCCGTTTGGCGGTGGATTTATGTCCCTCGCTGAGGATCAAGCCATGCCAGCAATGTCACTAGAATCAGCAGCCTTCAGTAATGTCGAGGAAGCCGTGATTGGTCACGGGGCAGTGGAAGGTCCCTTTACAGAAATTGACGGCCTGACCATCGAACGCGACCCCGACTTCCCCATCCGAGTAACCGTACAGTTCTACAAGGGTTCCAGCAACGGAGTCGTATCTAAGCCAGATCTAGCGGCCATTCATCAACAAATCAATCGCGTTTACGAAGATGCAGACTACGTCGGCAGTTTAGTTTTGGACGGAAATACAGGCCGCCCCACCGAATACGAAGGCCCCAAAGAGGAACCTGAAGACTGGTGGGAACGCTTCTGGCGACAATATGAAGAACGTCTGGGCCGCTCCCGTGAGTCGGCTGAAGAATTGTGGCGACGGCTGAGGAGAAGCAATTCCGGCTCCTGAATCTCTCGAATCCCTTGGCTTTATTAGATTCCTACTATCCTTTACCGATTAACTAAGGATTAACGTACAAATAAAGTCCTGGTAGAAGACGGGGTGTATAGGTGGATGGCATGTAGTTTAGCTGCGATTCCCTAGTATCGCCTTCTGGGAGAATCGTTTGAGAAGATTCCCAATAGTGGTCCCAAAATCATGCCAAATACAAAGCCTCCAGCGTGGGCCCAATAGGCGACTCCACCCGAGCCCATTTCCACTTGTGCGCCTAGGCTGGCAATGCTGTAGAGGGCTTGCTGAATAAACCAA
>JAKSDM010000063.1 GCA_022360135.1 Pseudanabaenales cyanobacterium
AGCACTTCGGGATCGTCGTCGACGGTGAGGATTGCGGGTTTGGCCATGGTGGGGGTTAGGGGTTAGGGGCTAGGTGTGGGGTGTGGGTGTCGGAAGATAAGTGGATGGGCAAATAGGTAAGGGAAGTATTCTTCGTTCTTTGTTCTTTGCTTCATTCATCCACTCCATTATTTCTCCACTCCCTATTATGATTACCAATTTAAGGTTCATGCTGCGATCGAGGGCGTCAAAATCAACGATCAGCTCAATGCTCTCACCGAGGCGCTCAATCCGCTCGTTCAATGGTTGGATATGGTCGCGAATATCACTTTTCATTGCCTTGGAAGCCTATCTAAGCGGTTCTGTTCCGCGGCTCCCATTTCCACTAATTAGACGGCGTCGTCTGACTAAATCAACCAACTGGCTGGCTGGGTTCATCCAGCACAACTGAAGCGTGTAACTTGGCAATTCGACCACATTCCGCTAGCAGTTGCGTCCAGCTTATCGGTCTTCGCTTGACCTAGCATCGTGGCGAAGGTCTTCACCCGTCGGGGATTTGCCATGGCCACAGGGATATCTACAGCCGCTAAACTCGACACTGAGAGTGGTACTCGTCCACTACCCTAGAGCGAGAAGATCTCGATCGCAGTCTTGAACCAGCCAACGCCTATTACATTCAAACCCTGCCATTGGTTGCGGGTAAGATCTTCAGAAGTCACTAGTCCCTCGATACACCCGCGCTTTATCATCTTGAACAATCAGTTCGCCAAGCGCCCATACAACAGCGGCCGTCTGGGCGACGGTGTAGCTGATTCCCCCCTTTGTGCGACTGGCTTGAAACTTGAGGGTTTCTCCGGCCAAAAGACTGGCCGCCGTGGTTTCGATCAAGTTACGGGTAATTCGGACGGTGCTTCCAGTATCCTGCCGTTCAATCCTAAAGCCTTGATCGTCAAAATCTACAATCGTATAAAGTCGGCCTTTTCTTCGGCTTTCAAGTTTTGAGCCTACTTGAAGCCCTGGCGCTACAACAGTGTCCCAAAGGTTTTTCTTTTGAATTTTACGGAGACTAAGAGATTCCTTAGCAGATAATTTCTTCCTTTTGGCCATATATTTTAGATGCAAATTATCTATCTCTTTAATCGCGTACAGTAGTTGAACATTTATGGCTTTTAACCCTTGGCCTGCTCATCTGCAGGCTAACCCTGCTAACTGATGAGAGTAGCCTACCCATCCATCTGCAAGGTAATTACATATTTTTCAGAAAATCATTATATATTACACAATTCAGGATTGAGCTATTTAGGTATGCGACAGTCTAATGGTTTAGTAGCTTTTCAAAGCAGAGTAACATATTCAGGAAGGTTTGGAGCGCCAAGCCGCCAAAGCAAACCCCAAACCGAATTCGGCTTGGGGTTTGCTTTATTATAAGCCAGCACATATTAAATAAGATTGGCTGGCGGTTTTGATTAAATTTATTTAACTAAACTAAAGCTACATCAAAATTGTTCACAAAAATCAGAATTTTATGTTTCCTTTAGATTTTCGTCCTCTCAGCTTTCATAACTGTTTGGCGCCTCTACTTTGATGACGCATCTGATGACGCACTGGGGGAGGCTCCCAAGGGCAAACAAATCATGAAGCAGGTCATCCCTGGCTTCGAATCGAGCGTAATTGCTCCTTGATGGCGGTTCTCAATAATCCGCCTGACCAGGTCTAACCCCAACCCTGAACCATTGCCAACGGGTTTGGTCGTAAAGAACGGGTCGAAAATTCGGGATTGAATCTCCTCAGGAACCCCCGGGCCATTGTCCATGATCTCGACCAGTATGGCGTTATGCTTTCGCGCTGTGCAAATGGTGATAGTGGGCGGAGAAACAGTTTGGGGTTTGGGGTTGGCGGTTTGACTTGACGCTGGCATTGAATCGGGTAACTCAGAACTTGAGCTGACAAACTGAGTACTCTCATTTAAGGCGTCAATCGCATTGTCAATCAAACTGGTCCAAACCTGGTTGAGTTCGCTGCCGTAGGCCAAGATCTTAGGCAGTGTGGGATCGTACGATCGCTGGATTTCGATGCTGGGCTTTAGCTTGTAGGCCAACAGTCGCAGGGTATCCTCAATCCCTGCGTGGATATCGATCGTTTGTTGAGCGCCCTGGTCCATATAAGAATAAGACTTCATGGATTGAATCAGATCGGAGATGCGTTCCGCTCCCCGCAAGCCGCTGGCGATCGCAGACATGACATCAAACGACAGGGCCAGCCAGCGTAGCCCCATATCTCTTAGTTCGGTGGGGTCATTCCGCCACCGTTCGAGCAGCTGATTCAGCGTCTCCACTTCGATGCCGCCAGCCGCCAAGGGTTGGGCCAATTTCCAGGCATTCTCAACACCATAAGCTTCCAGCCAGTCAAGCATCTGATCTTCGCGATCGCTCAACTCCAGGCCATTAACGGGGTTATTGATAATCGTGTCGTAGCCCATTTCACGCACTTCGAGCCATTTCTGAGTATGGTCTTTTTCGACATTCCGCTGCCCATAGATCAGATTCATTCGCTCCAGTTCAATTACGGCTGGCGGCAGATCTTTCAAGGCTCGAACTAGAGCGGCAGCTGGATTATTCAGTTCATGGGCCAATCCTGCCGCTAGATTGCCGAGCGCCCCCATCTTCTCTCGGCTGCGAATAAAGGACTCCAATCCTCGCAATCGTTGCTGCACCACCCGAAACACAGTGCGCTCAAAATCTCTGCACTCGTGCAGCAACTCCAGGAAGTCGCTCCCTGGTATTTCGTAAAGCAGACAATCGGTCAGCGCCTGCAGTGTGACCAAAACAGGCTCGTCTGTGAGCACGGGAATCTCACCGAAGAAGGCAGGCGCTCTGTGCTGCCCAACAGGCATTGCCAGCCCTTCACTCAGGCGGGTGACAATGATTTGACCGGACAGTAGAATACAGAATCCTTTGGGGGGGTCGCCTTCTTTGATCAGGAACTCTCCACTTTTGAATTTTAATTCTTGGGCGCGATCGCAGACCCAATCCACACGATGCCTAGGTAGTTTTTGAAATAACTCAAGCACTAACAGTTCGTCTGCACACAACACGATTCAGACCTCTCCCTTGAGCTGGATACCTTTATTAATAGCGCTATTAATAGTGTTTCTCCATCATGTTCAAGTCATTTGTTCATCCAACGACTTCGCCTTGTTGCGGTTAGCGCCCCCTTGCTAGATCAGTAACCCTGGTAATAATTGCATCAAGAGGTTTGGAACTTTTGTCAGTCAATCAAAGTCCTAAATCCATAGGTCAGAAGCTTTTCTGGCTCTGATTTTTGGTTTCTGGACTCAGCCCTTTCCCGGATGTCCCGGTTAAAAGCATAGTCCAGAAGAGTGAGCTTTCTGGAGAAATTACATTGAAGCAACCATCGAAGAACATGGACATGTCGCGCAGGAAGTTGATTCAATTTGGCGCAGGGGCTGTCGGCGCAGGATCTCTCACCGGATGGTTAGGAACAACTTCGATAGCGCAAGCTATTGATCCATCTGATCCTTCATCTAGTTCATCTTTTTCCCCCATTGCTGCTGCTCCCGCCGTCGAATCAGAGCTATCGCCTGATCAAGCGCTGCAGAAATTGATGGATGGCAATCAGCGCTTTGTTGAAAATAAAAAGAATAACCCCAATCAAACCCTTGCCCGGGTGCAAGAAGTGGCGGAAGGTCAATCTCCGTTTGCGGCAATTTTGACCTGTGCTGATTCACGGGTTGTTTCAGAAATTTTATTTGATCAAGGAATTGGCGATTTATTTACCGTCAGAGTCGCCGGCAATATTGCGGTCACCGAAGTCATCGCCAGTTTAGAGTATGCTGTCGGTGTATTAGAATCTCCTGTACTTATGGTGCTAGGGCACAAGCGGTGTGGCGCCGTTGAAGCAGCCTATAATGGCGGCGAATACCCGGGAATGATTAATAGTTTTTTGTATGCCATTAATCAAGCAGTCGAAGATTCCAGAGGGCGCCCGGGGGATCCG
>JAKSDM010001417.1 GCA_022360135.1 Pseudanabaenales cyanobacterium
AGTCATTTGAACGCGCACCAGGGAGAAGACGAGGTCGCAGCGACCAATACGAACAGTCATGATTCAACTTGAGATAATTGAGGCGTTGGCTAGATCGGGAATATACCTCCTCTAAGAGACAGCTAAGCTTGGCTGGACGAGTGATACACCTCCTTCTTTAAATGTAGTGAGACCTTTGTTTTTGGCCTCAGACGGAGGCAACCTGAGGGGGGGGATTATCGATCTGCTTGAGCGGGGCTCCATACTCTATCTGATAAAGCTCTCCTTTACAAAAGGCGGCTCGGACTCGACCAATGAGTTTTCTAGCCACGGCGACAATAGCTCGTTTAGAGCCTGCCCGACTACAGACCTGTTGATAGAATCGAGCCAGGGCTGGGTCTTGGCGGATGGCGCGCCAGGCCACTTCGATTAAGATCCCTCTGATGTGGCGATTGCCCTGCTTGGTGATGGGGCCGCGATGAATCTGTTCGCCGCTGGAGTGCTCGCTTGGGGTTAAACCGGTGTAATTGAATAATTTTCGTTCATTGCTAAAGCGCTTCAGATTGCCCAATTCATTGGAGCACACTCGGCTGCTGATAGGGCCGAACCCTGGCGAAGACCGATAGACGGCTTCATTAGGGTCTTCTTGAGCTTGCTGGTTCAGGCGGACCTCAAGCTTAGCAATTTGCTCATCAAGGGTTTGCCAAACTTGCCAATTCACTTCGATGGCCAACGTGAATTCCTCACAGGGAGAATGTGCTAAGAGTTCGGTGACGAATTTAGGACTCATCTCGCGGTTGTCTTCGGGGCTAATCAGACCAAATTGGTGGGCCTTCATTCTGATTTTCCGTTTCAAATTGGCTCGCTCTTGCACTAATTGTCTCCGAGTGCGACTGAGCAGACGCGCCTGTTCTTCCAGTTCGCTGGGGACATAAATCGCCTTTAACCGTCCGGCTTCCAACTGCATTGCCAGTTTCTGGGCGTCTCGTTTATCCGTCTTTACTCGATTATGAACCGCCACTTCCACTGCTGCGGCATGGACCACTCTGCTATCAATGCCAGCCCGTCTCAAGACTCGATGGAGACCAAACCCAGAAAATCCGGCCTCGTAGACGGTATGAATAATTCCTCCGTTAAAGTATTTCAATAATTGTTGAGCCAGTTGTTCGGGTAAGGCTGGTGTTGTCCATCGTTTCACCCGTTCTTGGCCAACTCGCGCCTCGACCACGTAGCTTTTCTTATGCACATCAATGCCAACGTATACATGCTCTCCGACATATGATCTAGTTGGTGTGGCGTTCTTCATGCTGCTCTCCGTTTCTTGTTTGCGGTAACTTCAAGCTAACTGGAGGGCGGTTACTTGACTAGAGCGCCACACTATCCACCATAGGGACAGGGG
>JAKSDM010001534.1 GCA_022360135.1 Pseudanabaenales cyanobacterium
ACCATCATACTCTACGATGTCCCTCTTCGATTGAGGAGCAAGGGGAAAAGTTGAGTAGGTAAAGAGCAGGGGAGGCAGGGGAGGCAGTAGATCACTTTCCCGGAGTCGGAAATTTTGATTATCCTTAAGATCATGGGAACGCGATCGTAGGATGAGTAAAGTGCGATCGCCCGCGCCCAGCATATCAACCTAGCTAAAGTATGATCGGCCCGCTCCGGTTTGCCTAACCTTTCATTACTTTTAGTCTCACTGCTTCTTTATACTCTCTCTGCTTAAATTATGCAGATATACAACCGAATCAAAAAAGCCAGAGGGGCGATTTTCTGGGCGCTGATCGTTATCGCTATAGTAGAACTCTACGCTCGTGAATCGAGGGTATCAAAAGATATCGCTCGATTGCATAGAGAAAACTGGTATGACAATGAGAAACAGCTTGTCGAAGGGTTAGTACAGGGTTGTGCAGTGCATCAGCGGGTGGAGTGGTTGCCGCTCTATTTCGTAGAACGTCTGTTCGGAACTTGCCACGAACTTCGCAAAGCCCCCTTGGCAAATACTCACCTCAGTGGAGCCAAACTTAGCGGCGCCAGATTTTCTTATGTTAACTTCCGCAATGCTGACCTCAGCCACGCCAATCTCTCCTATGCCGACCTCAGCGATTGTAAATTCGACAACGCCAACCTCTTTTCTGCGGACCTCAGCTTTGCCGACTTCAGCGATACTAATCTATTCGACGCCACCCTTCGTAACGCCGACCTCAGCGGAGCCGACTTCAGCTCCGCCTTTCTCCCCGAAACCGACCTCACCAATGCAAACCTTAACAACGCTGTTTTCAGCTATGCCAACCTCTACAAAACTGACCTCCGAGCTGCAATCCTCCTCAATACGAATCTTGATCCTGCAGTAAATCTCACCCTGCAGCAGTTAGAAGGAGACAACCCGCCGTTTATCTGCAATGCTCGTTTTCCTAAATACATTGAGATTGATAGCAATAGAGACTGCGATCAATTAGCTCAAGTTTTGCATCAACGATATCCAAAGCAATTTGAGAGTCTTCAGAAAGCGGAAGATTATGTCAATAAACAACGCCAAAAGGGCTGAGATTAGAGGATTACTGGTTTTGAAATGACTTGCCCCCTATGGAATGCTTCAGCTTCCGGATGACATTACGCCAAAATAATCGATCGCACTAGAAATACGCCGATTCATTCCATCGTTATGCGAATACACAAACCCACAGAAATAAAACCCCTCAGGCGATTCATTATTCTGACACTGATCATTGTTGTGACTTATACTCTCCATGAAGCAGGCGTCAAAAAAAATATCGCTCGGCTGGATAGTGAGAATCCGTATGAAGAACAACGAGCCGTTGAAAGTTTAGTGCAGAAATGTACAGTACGACAAAATAAAATTCTCTATCTCCCTGAATATCTATTTGAAACTTGTCGCTCCCTCTATGGGGCGCCGTTAGAAAATGCCCACCTTCGAGGTTCTAACCTCAGAAACGCCGACCTTAGAAACGCCGACCTCAGAAACGCCAATCTTAGAAAGGCTAACCTCAGAAACGCCGACCTCAGAAACGCCAATCTTAGAAAAGCTAACCTCGTAAAGGCAAAACTCTTTAGCGCTGATCTCAGAAACGTTGATTTTAGTGGCGCTCAGCTTAGAGGCGCCCTCTTTACAAGAGCCGACCTCCGTGGGGCCAACCTATCTCAGGTCAATCTTGCAGGGGCTAAACTTAATTTAACTAATCTTAGCCAGGTCAACTTCACTGAAGCTAGTTTTACCAGTGGCTCCATTAACGAATCCGACCTCAGCCAGGCGATCCTCCTCAATACATACCTCCGTTTCAACGAATACCTCACGCAGCAGCAGCTAGAGGGAGACAACCCGCCATATATTTGCAATGCTCGTTTTCCTGAACAAATTGAGATTGATAGCAATAGAGACTGTGATCAGTTAGCTGATGTTCTGTATCAACGATATCCAGAGCGATTTGAGAGTCTTCAAAAAGCCGAAGAGTTTGTCAATGAAAAACGTCAAAAGCCCTGGTATTAGAGTCTTGCTTCTGGCGTTAATGCCTGTGTGAGGCTTCAAAGGCAGAAAGGGGGATTCAGCGTTGCGGTTTTTGAAACTGACTGGCGACGGACTGTACTACAAGGTTACGCTAGCTAAAGCTCTACTCTGAGTAAATCTTCAATCTTTGGCGCTTACCCCATGTCTCAAGATTTGGCTATTCGAACTCATCAGCTCACCAAACAGTTCGATCGTCAAATTGCCGTCAATGATATTGATCTTCAAGTCAAAACCGGGGAAGTCTATGGTCTGATTGGGCCGAATGGGGCGGGCAAAACCACCCTGATCCGACTGTTGGCGGCAGCTGAAGAACCAACGGTGGGGGAAATCTACATCAATGGTGAACGACTGCGGCACGATCGCAACCAACCCCATCTCAAGCAATATATTGGCTATCTGCCAGACGACTATCCCCTCTATGAAGACTTAATTGTTTGGGACTATCTTGACTATTTCGCCCGCCTTTATCACCTCAGAGGCAAACCCCGCAGTCGTCGCCTAAGCGAGGTATTGGAGTTAGTTGAGCTGACCCACAAACGCAATAGTCAGATCACCACCCTATCCAGAGGCATGAAGCAACGGTTAGGTCTGGCTCGCACCCTCATCCACGAGCCCATTCTGCTGCTTCTGGATGAACCCGTTTCTGGGTTAGACCCGATTGCTCGCCATCAGTTCCGCAGCATTATCAAAACCCTTCAAGAAGCTGGGATGACGATCTTAATCTCCTCCCACGTCCTGAGTGATCTGGAAGAACTGTGCACTACTATTGGCATCATGGAACTGGGCTTTTTGGTGGAAAGCGCTTCGCTTAAAGACCTCTATCATCGCCTCAGTCGCCAACGTCTGCTGCTATCTACCCGTGGCGACCTAAATGCGCTTAAGGGTGAACTTTGTCGGAACCCCCTGGTTAAAGATATCCAGATTATTTCCGCCAGCCGCCAAGTCCAGGCCCACTATGCGGGAGGCCCTGACGAGGCGGCTGATTTATTGCGCTCCCTGATTATGGCCGGAATCCCACTCGATAGCTTCTCCCGCACCCAGGAAAACCTGGAAGAAATCTTCTTCAAGATTGGCCATCAGCAAGCCTCATAAGTTAAGTCAAC
>JAKSDM010001645.1 GCA_022360135.1 Pseudanabaenales cyanobacterium
GTTGACCTTTGGCGAGGCTTATTGACCATTTTAGGATGGGGCCTAATTTTTTTCTTGGTCAATCGCTGGCTGTGGTATAGGGGCCTCAAGCAATATTCTGGGATGGGCGCATAGGTATCGGTTTTCATTTGAATGGACTACACTCTACACCGAATGGCACTGAAATAAGCCATGTGGGCAATGCCCACCCTACAACCCTGCACCCTACCTTCACCGGATGTATTCTACATCAGCAAGAATCGTATATAGGCAGGAATGAAGCGTTATTTGTCAGTCTTAAAGCTGTTTTGGAGTACGGCGATCGCAGCCGAACTAGAATATCGTCTCAATTTCCTGATCGCGACCTTGAGTAGCTTGGGAAGCTTGATTGGAAGTCTTTTCGGACTCTTTCTCTTCTACCGCACCGGATACCAATTTCAGGGCTGGGATTGGGAAGAAGCCTTGATAGTGCTGGGAATTTTTACTCTGCTACAAGGATTTTCGGCCACTCTTCTGGTTCCGAACCTGAACAAGATTGTCACTCAAGTCCAGGAAGGAACTCTTGACTTTGTGCTGCTCAAACCCATCAGTTCCCAGTTCTGGCTATCCTGCCGGATCATATCTCCCTGGGGACTGCCTGATCTGACTTTCGGTCTGATTATGATTGTCTATGCTGGGGGCCAGCTAGGGTTAGGTCCGATTGCCTACCTACTAAGTCTGATTCCTCTATTGTTTGGCATGATCAGTCTCTACAGTCTCTGGTTCATGTTGGGGGCCACCAGTATCTGGTTTGTCAAAATCTACAATGTTACCGAGGTGCTGCGAGGATTATTGGAGGCAGGACGCTTCCCAATAGCAGCTTACCCCGTCGCTTACCGCGTTTTCTTCACCTTTGTCATCCCCGTCGCTTTCCTGACAACGGTTCCCGCTGAAGCCATGTTGAACCGAGTCGAATGGGAATGGATCCTAAGTTCTGGTCTATTGTCAGTCATGTTACTCCAGTGTTCCAAACTTTTCTGGCGATTCGCTTTACATTTCTATACCAGCGCATCAAGTTAGAAATGAGAAAGCGCATAAATTCAAAACCGCGATCCTCGCTGGTTTAAAAATTCAGCCTCCTCAGGGGTCGTTGCTCGCCCCAGGATTTTGTTGCGATGGGGAAAGCGACCAAAACGGGCGATCACGTCTCTATGTCGAACTGCATACTCTAGAGTGGATTCCATTCCTGGATGTTGATCGGCTAGTTGGCTAATCCAATTAACACATTGATTTTGATGGTCTAGATTCTCACTATGTTCAAACGGGAGATAAAGAAAAAGACGTTCGACCAGAAGTAATTGTTGATCAAACGCTTGGGCGATCGCGCCTTGAGCCGCTGCTAATGCTTGGGTATCTGTAGCGAAACTGCGGGGATCATTGCGAAACATATTGCGGGGAAATTGATCCAGCAGCAGAATCAAGGCAAGACAACTCTTTGGCGCCTGTCGCCAGTGAGCTAATTGATCTGCTGCAGCGCGTTCATAGTGCTCTTGGAAGCGAGTTCTGATTATTTCATCAAAGGCGGGATCTTTTTTGAACCAAACCTGACGCAGCTGACCATATTCGCTGGGCGTTTTCCCAGGAACTCCAAACCAAAAATTGAGAATCGCATTCACAGGCTCCATGTGCGCCCCTTTAAGCCCGGTCTTGAGGTTCAAATTGGCCCAAATCAAGTGGGCTCCGGATTTGTGTAAATTCTACCCCTGCCATTGAAAATTCAGGAATTTCAGCCATTTCTGACAAGATTTTTTGAATATTCCCCCAAATTGAAAGTATTCTGCCTCAGAGATAACTTCCCACTTTAAGTGGATAGCCTAAAAATATTTAGAAAGTATTTGTATATTGTCTTCCACATCATTGATTTAAAACGGGAGACTTGGAAAAGGGCGGAATCCAGTAAGTCAAGAATCAGCCGTCATGCTGACGACTGATTCCTGGCCTCCTGAGTGGCTAACTGTCCTGGCTGAAACCGCTGGCCGCCTTCTACCTGCACAGTTCAGTTTCAAGCAGAACTCACTATGTCTCCATTAGCCTTATTACTGGCAATTGCTATTCTTATTGCGTTATATCTCTGGGTTACCCGATTTCGGCCATTATCTTCCAGAGGCCCACAGGCAATACACAGCCAAACCCAGTCTTCCAGCACCTCAGTGAGTCGTAGAACTCGGCAACAACTGCTTCGTCTGGTCAACGGCAATCGAGCAGTCGCCCTTAGATTGGTTGAGAAAGTGAAAGAGCGAAATCCCAAGCGCTCTGAACAATGGTGTTGGGAAAAGGCGATTTACGACATCCAGCGAGATCGTCGAAGCTAGAGGTCATCGGTAGACACCTCATGAATCTGATGATGAAGGATTTTAACTTCTTGGCTATCGGCAGGCTATCGGACGGGGAAATTGCTGTCAGAGTGCGCGAAACCTGTCCAGAAGATTTTTTAAGAGGCTATGTGCCAGTTTATAAATTCGATGTGTTGCTTGCGGACACTGAGACCATTATCGGATCGGTGGATCTCCGTATCGGCGACACGGATCACCTTGCCCTATACGCCGGCCACATTGGTTATGGCATTGAGCCAGAGTATAGAGGCAATCGGTATGCCGCTAAAGCCTGCATTCTGATCAAACAAGCGGCGTTGGCTCATGGCTTCAAAACGCTGTGGATCACCTGCAATCCGGATAACCAGGCGTCAAGACGCACCTGTGAGATTTTGGGGGCTCATTTTGTAGAAATCGTCGATTTGCCGGAATATACAGATATGTATCAAAAGGGCGAAAGACAAAAGTGCCGCTATCGATGGAATCTCAAAGTCTAATGGAGATCTTAAAGATTCATCGACCTCAAGGCCCAGCTGTACCCATTGTGGCTAACTTACCCCATAGTGGACTGTTTGTTCCTGACGACATCGCTGCGCAGTTTACCCAGACGCACTTGCAAACCTTGCCAAATAGCGATTGGCGCCTCGACCAGCTCTATCAAAATCTGCCTCAACTTGGGATTACTGTATTGCAAGCCACTCACAGCCGGTATGTGGTGGATCTCAATCGTCCGCTCAAGCCGCCACTGTTCGGTTCGTTTTGGACGGCGGTGGTTCCCAAGCAAACAGCAATGGGGCAGCGGATTTATCAAACTGAGCCGAACCAGGCGTCAATCCAAGCGCGAGTTGACACATTTTATCTACCGTATCACCGCCAACTTCAAGCATTGATTGAGGCGACCCGTGAAAGGTTTGGCCGAGTTTATTTGTTAGACCTGCATAGTTTTATGGGGCCGCTTCAGGAAGATGTGTGCTTGGGAAATCGCAATGGACAAACCTGCTCAGATAGGCTGATCTCAGTGGTGAAGAAGCCGTTTGTCGATCAGGGATACCAGGTGGTTTGTAATAAACAGTTCAATGGCGGGTACATTACTGCTCACTATGGCCAGATGCCGAACGTAGAGGCTCTGCAAATCGAAGTGCGCTACCCCCTCTATTTAGCCAAGCATCAGCTCGATCAACCTCAAATTCCTGATTGGAATGTGCCTGAGCTATTGGCTGCGAGACCTATCTTTACTCAAATTTTTACCACGATCGCGAACGAACTCTCTCAAGCGCCAATCGATAAGGCATAGATTGACGATTACTCACCTTGTCGTTGAATTTGTTCAATCAGAATTAGCGTTTGCTGATAACCCCCTAGATCACCCTGCGACTGAAAGAGTTGAGCAGCCTGTTGCAAATTTTCAAGGGCAGTTTCTCTATCGCCTAACTGATAAAACAGCAATCCCCGATTGCCATAAGCTTCCGCTAACGTCGGGTTTAGCTGTATAGCCTGATTATAGTCGTCGAATGCGGCTTGGGCATCGCCCAACGCCCCGTGTACTTGACCTCGATTGTAGTAGGCGTCTGCAGAACTGGGATCGGCCTGAACCGCTTGATTGAAATCCTCCAGGGCCTGATTAAAGTCGCCTCCGACGGCGTAAATTACACCTCGGTTAATATAAGCCTGCGTGTAATTAGGGGCTAATTGAACCGCTCGATTGAGATCCTCGATCGCCCCTTCAACATCTTCTACATGAGTGCGCGTTTCGCCTCGGGCATTGTAGGCTTCGGCGCTATCCGGATCGATTTCTAATGCCTCGGTAAAGTCTGCGATCGCCTGGTCAAAATCCCCTATATCGTGGTAAGCCAGACCCCGATTGATGTAGGCCGCCGTATAGTCTGGATCCACTTGAAGGGCTTGATTGTAAATCGCGATCGCGCCCTGATAATATCCTTGATTGGCAAGCGCTTGACCCTGTTGTAGCAAGTCTTTAGCGCTCGACCCTAGGATCTTCAATTGGTTGGAATGGGCTTGGGCAAGAGGGATTGGGGTGCTCAGAAGCAGCATACTAATAAGAATGACCCCCGAACCGTTGATACAATGCATTGCTAAGTTTGCTCCCACTGATAACTGCAATACAGATATTTATCCCCTCAACCTAAAGTGTAGCCTTGATTCTTAAACTGGGCTGCCAAAAAGAGTTGCTTGCAAATACAGCGATCTCACTTAGGTGAAATACATCTTAGTGAAGGCAGGGTGTAGAGAGTGGGGTGTAGTCAAGTTCTAACTTGAGGCGGCTGCAACTTTAGCAAAATCTATCACCTCGTCTCCATTTTTCCAGTAGTCAAACTGGATAGTATTAATGTGTTCAACAATCCCGCCCAGTTGACGAACCTGCTGCACCATATCGCCTGTACCACCCGGGGCGCCACTGCCCTGTCCATTCCACAAAACAATCAGTCGGGTGCGCTCA
>JAKSDM010001531.1 GCA_022360135.1 Pseudanabaenales cyanobacterium
GGATCGGGTTTTCCGGGGGCGTCTTCCATTGCAATTAAGACGGGAGATTGCAAGCCTAAGCGTTTCTCTAACACATAGTTGGCTGAACCTTGGGTCGCGCCGCTAAAAAACCCCCAAGCGATGTCTGCTTGGGTGAGACTTTCCAGGTAGGGGGGCTGCATTAGTAGCGGTTCCTGGCAAATGTACCCGGTCCAGTTTTCTGGGTCTGGACCTCGATAGCGGCTTTGGAACCAGGCGACGAGTTGATCGTAATCCAGGCTGACCTGCGATCGGGCTTTGCCCTGGCGCTGGAAATATCGATACACTAACTCCTGTGACGCTTCCCAGTCATTGTTCCAGACGCCTTCGTTCTTAAGCGCATCAATATCTTCAGGGGTGGGGCGATAAGTCCCAGCGGTAAAATGCTCCACCGTATCGGCGACGGCCCGTAGGTAGGAGCCGCTGACGTCGCGCACCACGCCATCAATGTCGAATACGGCGATCGCCAGAGGTGGATTGGCCATCTGAGTCACTGAGGGGTCCTCCTGATCCAGAATAAGAGTTTGATCATTTCGTGCACTTTATAATGTGGGGTATGATAGGGGACTATAGTCTTTTAGCAGAGGAACGTTTGTGGAGGTTTCATTGTCGCGGTTTATTATAAAAGTTCTCTGGTTAGAGAAGGATGTCGCACTGGCCGTTGACCAGGTTGTGGGCAAAGGCACCAGCCCCTTAACCTCCTACTTCTTCTGGCCTCGGAATGACGCCTGGGAACAGATGAAAGAAGAATTAGAGGGCAAGACCTGGATTTCCGAAGAGGAACGGGTTGAACTGCTCAATAAAGCGACTGAAATTATCAACTACTGGCAAGAGGAAGGCAAAGGGCGGCCCATGTCGGTGGCGCAGGCTAAATTTCCTGAAGTTGCCTTTACTGGTAGTTCATAACTATACATTTACCGCCATTAATCAGACAAAATGGGGTTAGCCTTCCGCCAACCCCAACTATTTGTTTTCAATTGCTCGGACAGATGGATTAGATCATACCGCCAGCAGCCTGCAGGAGAGCCCGCGCCCTTTTAAGACTTTGTCTGGCTTGAATAGTGGCTTGACGGTCATCTGGCGAGACTTTGCTCATGCGAGCTTCAGCTTCGCTGTAAGCTGTTTTCGCCGTTTCTTTATCGATGGAATCGCCTCGTTCCGCACCATTGACAAGAATAGTCACCTCATTATTTTCCACTTCGGCGAATCCTCCCATCAGGGCGATCGCGACCCATTCTTTGCCAGGTCTGACTCGCATTACCCCAATATCCAGCGCAGTGAGTAGAGGAGCGTGACCACTCAAAATACCCAACTGCCCTGTGGTGCTAGGTAGAATTACTTCTTCAGCGGCTGAATCCCAGACAGTTTTATCTGGGGCCACCACACGCACAGTTAACGCCATAGTTCAATTTACAGAATTGATAAGACACAGAACATATTGCAATCGATCTTCTAGCCGCCAGATTTCATCTTCTCAGCTGTTTCGATCACCTGACTAATGCCGCCCTTCAGGTAAAAGGCTTGCTCTGGAATGTCATCCAGTTCACCCGAGAGGATCATGTTGAAGCCCTTGATGCTGTCCTCTAAGCTGACGTACTGACCCGACAGACCTGTGAAAACCTCAGCGACAAAGAAGGGTTGAGAGAGGAACCGCTCAATTTTGCGGGCGCGGGCGACGGTTTGCCGGTCATCTTCAGATAGTTCATCCAGACCCAAAATAGCGATAATGTCCTGGAGTTCCTTATACCGCTGCAGCGTCGCCTGGACTGCCCGAGCAGTTTTATAGTGCTCTTCGCCCACAATGTCAGGTTGAAGCATGGTCGAAGTAGAATCCAGGGGGTCTACCGCTGGGTAAATCCCTTTGGCGGCGAGGTTCCGAGATAGCACCGTAGTCGCGTCCAGGTGAGCGAAGGTGGTTGCTGGAGCTGGGTCAGTCAAGTCATCGGCAGGCACATACACCGCTTGGATTGAAGTGATGGAGCCTTCAGTCGTGGAGGTAATGCGCTCTTGGAGATCGCCCATCTCTGTCCCTAATGTGGGTTGATATCCCACCGCAGAAGGCATCCGGCCCAGCAGCGCCGATACCTCTGAACCAGCTTGCACAAAGCGGAAGATATTGTCAATGAAGAGCAGGACGTCTTGTTTATTCACATCCCGGAAATACTCCGCCATCGTCAGGGCCGACAGACCCACACGCATCCGAGCGCCGGGCGGCTCATTCATCTGACCGTATACTAAAGCTACTTTGGACTTACCGAGGTCATCTTTATTAATCACCCCAGACTCGATGAATTCATTGTAGAGGTCGTTTCCTTCACGGGTGCGTTCGCCCACACCGCCAAATACCGATACGCCCCCATGCTCTTTAGCAATATTGTTGATCAATTCCTGAATCAATACGGTCTTGCCGACGCCAGCGCCGCCAAACAGACCGACTTTACCGCCTCGCCGATAGGGAGCCAGCAGGTCAATCACCTTGATGCCCGTTTCAAATACGGATGGACTGGTCTCTAGATCGATCAGCTTAGGGGCCTCGCGGTGAATGGGAGACGTCTGACCTTTGTCAACCGGTCCTTTTTCATCGACCGGATCCCCCAGGACATTGAAAATGCGTCCCAAAGTAACATCACCGACGGGCACACTGATGGGGGCGCCCGTATCGACCACTTCCATGCCCCGGACTAGACCGTCAGTGGAACTCATGGCGACGGCGCGAACTTGACTGTCACCCAGTAGCTGTTGCACTTCACAGGTGACAGAAACTTGCTGTCCGATTGTATTCGCGCCGCTAATCGTCAGCGCATTGTAAATCTGAGGCAGTTGGCCGCTGGGGAACTTAACGTCTACAACGGGACCGATGATTTGCGTGATGTAGCCAGTATTTGTCTTCTCTGCAGTGGTGACCATGCTTGCGCCTATTTCTCTATCTTGTCTGTTACGGCGACTTTCTTAAAGGTTGTCTTAGATTCCAAAGCGCCATATTACAGATTATCACTGAATGAACCTGAATCTTTGGCTTCATGTTATCTGAGCTAATCGAAGTTGAGCCCGTCGAAATCGATGCGGTTTACCGAGGGATTGGGATTTCTCCTCTCAGTTCGGGAACCCGTACAAATTCATCCGTTGCGATCGCCTACCGGCTCAGATAAATTAGCACTCGAAGGCTGAGAGTGCTAACTCTTAGATCTTCAAAGGTTGAAAAACTGCATAGTCGTGGTTGATGACTGTTCCAAGCCAATGGGACAGCATTTATGGTTGACTGCGATAGGGAGTTTGATGGTCGATTTCGCATCGACCCCTCTGGTATGGAAGCCA
>JAKSDM010000633.1 GCA_022360135.1 Pseudanabaenales cyanobacterium
AACAAAGCGGCGGCTCCCAAGAAAAGCAAATGATGCCCCAGAATGAAACCCAGTTTCTTAGGGTCGCCCCATTCGAAGTCAAATTTAGCCACTCGACCAGTTCCATCTTTAAAGCTAGGCAGTCCTTTGATGGAATGAAAAAGAGCGCCTGACCCCAACACCGCTGATGAGATCAGGTGGAGTGCGCCAGTCACAAAAAAAGGATAGGTGTCAACCACTTCACCGCCAGACCCGACGCCGAGACCTAGAGTCGCTAAATGGGGCAGCAGAATCAAGCCCTGCTCACCCATGGGAACATCTGGGGTATATCGAGAGATTTCGAACAGGGTGAAAGCGCCTGCCCAAAAACAGATCAGCGCCGCCTGCCCGACATGGGCGGCTGTGAATTTGCCGGATAAGTTGGCCAAGCGGGCGTTGCCAGCCCACCAGTCATATTTAACGTCGGGGTTACCGTACGTTTGCATCCTGGACTACCTCCTTAAATGTTGGATATCTGAATAAATACCTCTATCTCTTGCCTGCATCACTTGAAGCAGGTGCAGGAAATAGGTCTTTGCCTGATTCTCTGGCATTAACACCAGTTTATGGCTTTAATGACTATAATTCTTAACAAGAAAATTGATTTAGAAGGTGTCATCGACTATACAAAATCAAGGGTATTTGAGGGTTTTGACGATTAATACCTGAATATTGAAGATTTTTAGATGATATTATTGTTGACTTACATTCTTGTCAAAACTTCTTATCTATAATTCAATCAAGATGGATTCTCATTAATTTGGATGATGGACCCTTCTCTCTTCATTGCAGGCTGCCGCTTACACAGATTTCGCTTTGGGAGCTTCAGCCCTGACTATTATCTCGTACTCAATTTTGGACATTCTCAGCTTGAAGCAAGCAGGTCTGGGAGATAAGCCTTCATGAAGGCTATGATTCTGGCCGCGGGTAAGGGCGCCCGTGTACGTCTAGAGGATGTTCTAGCGGCTCCTAACTGGACAATTGAAATTCTTTCTCCCGACCAAAGTTCCAATCGGGTCACAGGTAACATTTTTTTTGCACTGCCTAAAGCAGGGTTGTCAGCTGGGTTGGTTAATTGACCCCGATGATCGCTCAATTATTGCCTTTCAATCGCAACAACAACCGGAGTTATTTGATCAAAAAGATAATTTGGTTGTATTGGCGGGGGTTGAGTTAACGTTGACGGCAGAACAGATATTTAGCTGGTTAAGACTGAAAGCAAAGTGAATACCTGCTGGTGCTATGGATCAATAGGTAAGCCAGCGTTACCTAAGGGATCTGCAGCTAAATAACATCCCATCCACTCATCCACTCATCCACTCATCCACAGTCTTCTACCGGGACTTTATTTTTACCCTAATCCCTAAGATAATGAATGTTATCCGACAAGCTTTTCAGTATTCAAGTTCGGAGATAATCAAGGGGTAGCTGATAGCGTTACTGAACGCCTGCCCCCTTGAGTTTATTGCTAGGATATGGAAAACACCAACTCGGTTCAAGCCGACGATCGCACCCACCCGTCTCCCCAAGATGCATTTGACATCGTTGCATTAGCGACTTCGGCGGGCGGGCTTAAGGCGCTAAGTCAAGTACTTTCGGGTCTCCCGGTTGATTTTCCAGCGGCGATTGTGATCGTCCAACATTTGGATCCCCGGCATCGTTCTTTGATGGCGGATATTCTCAGTCGGCGGACCTCTTTGGCGGTTAAGGAAGCTGAGGAAGGCGACCCGCTGAAGCCAGGAACCGTCTATATCGCCCCGCCCAACCGCCATCTGTTGGTCAACCCGGACAACACCCTCTCCCTGACCCAATCGGAGTTGGTGCATTTTGTTCGGCCGTCCGCCGATCTGCTGTTTGATTCGGTAGCGGCCAGTCATCAGCAGCGGGCGATCGCCGTGGTCCTCACAGGCACCGGCAGTGACGGGGCAATGGGGGTGCAGGCAATTAAAAAAATGGGCGGAACTGTGATTGTCCAGGAGGCGGAAACAGCTGAATTTTCAGGCATGCCGAACGCCGCCATTCAGACGGGTGGTATCGATTTTGTATTAGCTTTGGATGAAGTCGCCGCCGCTCTGATTACGCTGGTGATGAAAACCCCATGAACACAAATGACGAGGATCGCATATTTGAAGTCCTTTTGGACTATTTGAGGCGCAATCGCGGCTTTGATTTCACTGGCTATAAGCGCTCTTCGCTCCGGCGTCGAGTCATCAAGCAAATGCAGCTTCGGGATTTTCATCACTTTGGGGATTACCTGGATTACCTGGAAGTTCATCCGGAGGAATTCACCCCTCTGTTTAACACAATTCTGATTAACGTCACCAGCTTTTTCCGGGACGAGGCCGCCTGGAACTATCTGCAGCAGCATACTCTGCCCCGCATCCTCAACCAAAAATTGCCCGAAGAGCCGATTCGGATTTGGAGTGCGGGCTGCGCTTCTGGAGAGGAGGCCTATACCCTGGCGATGATCTTGACCGAAATCCTGGGGCCTAGCCAATTTCGTCAGCGAGTCAAGATTTACGCCACCGATGTGGACGAAGAAGTACTGACTCAAGCGCGTCATGCTCGTTACCGGGCTCAGGACATCCAGACTATTCCCGAAAAGTGGCGAGCCAAATACTTTGAGTCGGTGGCGGACCACTTCGTTTTTCGTCCGGACCTGCGCCGCACCGTTATTTTTGGGCGTCACGACCTGGTGCAAGACGCCCCCATTTCCTGCCTCGATCTGCTGGTGTGCCGCAATACCCTGATGTACTTCAACTCTGAGACCCAGGGCCTGATTCTGGCTCGGTTTCACTTTGCCCTCAACCACACCGGGGCGCTGTTTTTAGGCAGAGCCGAGATGTTGCTCACCCACACTAACCTATTTACCCCCCTGAATTTGCAGCACCGCATCTTTACCAAAGTGCCCAGCGTCAACTTTCGCAATCGCCTGCTAGTGTTGGCCCAAGGGGGTGATCAGGAAGCGGGTAACCGGCTGGCGGTGCATCTTCGTCTCCGGGACGCCGCCTTTAATGCAATTTCCGTGGCCCAGATCGTGGTGGACTTTACCGGCGCCCTGATGATGGCGAACGCCACCGCCCGGTCGATGTTTGGCGTCAGCTTTCAGGATCTGGGTCGGCCGTTGCAAGACCTGGAAATTTCCTACCGTCCGGTGGAGTTGCGCTCCCACATTGAGCAAGCTTACACCGAGCGCCGCACCATCCTGCTCAGCAATGTGGTTCGCAGTTTACCGGATAGAGTCAACCAATTTCTGGATGTGCAGATCACCCCGCTGCAGGAGAGTGGCAGTGATTTTCTGGGCGTCAGCATTATCTTCGCCGATGTCACCCGTTGCCAGGATTTGCAGGCGGAATTGCAGCGCACTAACCAGAATCTGGAAACGACCAATGAGGAACTCCAGTCCAGTAACGAAGAACTGGAGACCACCAACGAAGAACTCCAGTCCACCAACGAAGAACTGGAGACCACCAACGAAGAACTCCAGTCCACCAACGAAGAACTGGAGACCATGAACGAAGAACTCCAGGCCACCAACGAAGAATTGCAGGCTATCAACGAAGAGCTGCGGATCCGCACCCACGAAGCAAACCAGGCTAATGCCTATATGCAATCTGTCCTGAGCAGTATCAAGGCGGGCGTCGTGGTGATTAACCAACAGTTCGGGATTCTCACCTGGAACAAGGAGACGGAAAACTTGTGGGGACTACGCACGGATGAAGTAGAAGGGAAGTATTTCTTGAATTTGGATATTGGCCTCCCCGTTGCCCAACTCAGGGACATGATCCGCGCCTGCATCAACGGGGAAGACAATTTGGCATTATCGCTGAATGCAGTCAACCGCCGGGGTCGGAGTTTTTTCTGTCGAGTTACCTGTAATCCTCTGATCGGGCCAGGGGAGGAGCGTCAGGGGGTGATTTTGGTGATGGAGGAGGGGGAGAGAGGAGGGGGAGATGGG
>JAKSDM010001400.1 GCA_022360135.1 Pseudanabaenales cyanobacterium
CAGAACTAATGCCCAACTCTCTTTGGACCAGGGTTTCCTCTGAACTACACCCATGCCCTGAAAGCTAAGCAGGATAAGAGCTTCTAGTCAATTCCACTCCTTTATTTCACATAAATCTGAAAAATTACGCGAACCGACAGTTATACAGAGCTGCATCAGCAGGGGGGCGTCAACAAAAGTGCGATGACATGCTGTTTTAATCGGCGGGCTTAGATGTGGCTCTCGCCATCCGTGCTCTCTAGCGGTTCTGGCGTTCCCTGCCGCCAGAGGGTTTCAAACGCAATTTTCAGCATCTTCGCCAAACCGGGATGAGTAATGCTCAGGGCAGTAAAGCGAGGGATGCTTTCGAGCGGATCTTGTAACGACAACAGCGTCACGCGTTCGTCAAACAGTTGCATTTTAAACGGTGTTTCTGGAACAAAACGAACTTGCTGCCCCCACTTCTGACACTGATGGATAAACTCACGACTGCTGGGATCTTGCCAGACATTATGTTCATAAATCGTCCGGTAGCTGATGCCGCGATTGAGTGGGTTTTGCACTAGCTTGAGTCCGGCTTCATGGCTAAGCAAAGAAGGATAGGTAAAGAAAACACAGATACTTTGTTGTGCCGATTGAGCTAAATGGGTTCCCCGATCCACAATGCGGCTCGGTTCTGAAAGGACTTCAATGTAAGCCAACGGGTCTTGATTGCAATGCCCAGCGGCATAAAGCGGCGCCAGAGCAGCCACCATTTTCTCAGTTTGTTGTTGTTGTCGGGCGAGTTCTGCTTCGTACTGGCGCTGTTTGGCTTGCAGCAGCCCAGGTAAGGCATTGGCTGGATCCGCCGCTCCAAACAAGCGTTGCTTGCCAGAATAACGCTCTATAGATAAACCGCGATCGCCCAGGGAGGCCAGTACATCATAAATGCGTTGGCGCGGCACCTGGGCGGATGTGGCCAATTGGGACGGCGTAAAGTCCTGCCGCTCTAGCAAGGCTAAGTAAACGGCCGCCTCGTAGCGCGTTAGCCCCAAATTTGTCAGATTTTCCAATTGTTGAGAATCTTGCATTTTTCGACACCACTGGTCAGTGGTGTTATTATAAAGTTCATTCTGAACAATTATCAAGAGAGTGAATAGCAATGGCCATAACCACTATTCGAGAGTCAGCTAGTGGGCAAGCGGCCTCGCCCCCTGTTTTCCTGCCACAGGCTTACTTGAAAAACCGTTTTCTGCCCTTTGACAAAGCTCATATCTCTATCGCAACCCATGCCCTTCACTATGGTACAGCTGTACTGGGAGGCATTCGAGGTTGGCCCGCGCCAAATAGTCCTGACCAAATCCTGTTGTTTCGCTTAGACGCTCATTGCCAGCGCTTAAGCCATAGCGCTAAGTACCTGGGGTGCTCGATCACGGCTGAGGCGCTCAAATCTACCCTGATCGAATTTGTGCGGTTGAATCAGCCCAGTTTTCCCGTTTATCTCAGACCGCTGATTTATACTTCAAGTTTGGGAATTACGCCTCGGCTACATCAAGTAGATAAGGATCTGTTGATCTACGGCGTCGCAATGGCGGATTATTTGCCCAAGACGGGCGTGCGTTGCCGGATCAGTTCATGGTCTCGACAGGAAGATGGCAGTCAACCCTTGCGAGGAAAAACCAGCGCCGCCTACATTACTTCGGCCTTGGCTAAAACAGAGGCGGCGGCATCGGGGTTTGATGAGGCAATCCTGATGAATTCCCGGGGAAAAGTCAGTGAAGCGTCAGCCATGAATCTGTTTTTGGTAAGAAATGGGCGTCTGATCACACCGAGTGTTGATCAAGATATTCTGGAAGGTATCACCCGCGATAGTATCCTAACCCTGGCTAGCGACTTAGGAATTCCGGCGATCGAAAGGCCGGTTGATAAATCAGAGCTATTGATTGCTGACGAGATTTTTCTCTGTGGAACAGCCACCCAGATTGCGCCCGTTGTCAGGGTCGAAACCTATTCACTCCCGGCCGATCGCCCAGTGACAACCCGCTTATGGGAACAACTTCGGGCCGCTATAGAGGGGCGAGAGCCAAAATACGCTCACTGGGTGACAAGGGTTGATTTGTCTAATGGGTAGGCTGCCTTTTGATGCTTCGACGCTTGGCGCCGTTGTCACTTTTGCTGGTTCTGCCTCCCTTGCGAATCTCCGCTTCGCGACGAACAAACGGACGTATCGCGCCTTCCCCTCAATGATGCGCCAGGCATATTGCTGACACTGGGCAATACAGTCTTGCGGATCGACACTTGGGCGGTAGACCTCTTTCGTCTGTCTCGCGCCGGAAAAACGTCAGGCGAAAGTTGTCCAGGAGATGCTGCCAGGTCCTCTCAGCCCAACCTGTCCAGCTTCAATTTTGCCAACCCAAGCCAACGCTGCCTTGTTGCTAGATGTCGATACAGCAAGTTTGCTGGAATACTAAATCAGGTTCTGTCGAATAATTTTGACACTGAGACAGTCGGTTCGAAAGGTACCCCTAGGGGTACTGTTGGAATCAGTAATGGTCTGCAAAAATGGC
>JAKSDM010001705.1 GCA_022360135.1 Pseudanabaenales cyanobacterium
CATTGCCATTTGCCTGGACGCCCTGTATCAGCTCAAACAGGTGAAAGTGGATCTAAAAATCGACGAGCCGTAGGGGAAGGTTTGCCTCTCCAAGCCAACGGAAATCGCTGCGGCGATAATGGAGAAGCGACAGGCCGTGATGAGGGAAATGCAGGTATTGAGCGCCCTGCTGGAGGAGTAAATCATGTCGAAAATCTTACAGAAGGACGCCAGCTACACCTTTCGGTCTTATTTTGAGTTGCCTTACGATACAGACGAAATTGTTCAAGAGCTGGGTTATAAATATACTCAAGCGAGACTGACCCTGCCGAAAACGGTGGCTGAACTCCCTGAAGTAGAGGGCTTGAAGCGTCGAATGGAGAGAGTTTTACCCCATGTACAGCTCACCAGCGAGGCAGCTAAGCGGGAAGTGCTGGTGGCTCCCATTTTGACGGAGGTCGCGACGGTTTGTAATCAAACTTTGCGGTTTGAGTATCCAGTGAAGGTAAACAACTGGTTGCAAGGCAGCCTGGATTACTTAATTCGAGCTGAGACACAGATTGTGGTGATAGAAGCGAAGCGGGATGATCTGACCCGAGGGTTTACGCAATTGGCGGCTGAGATGATCGCGCTCGGGATGATGGAGGATGCGCCAGAGAAAATAATATATGGCGCAGTGACGATTGGCAGTCTTTGGGTGTTTGGTGTGTTGGATAGAGCCGCAAAATTAATTACCCAGGATATTGGCGGCTATCGGGCGCCGGATGATCTGGAGGATTTGATTCGAGTGCTGGTAGGCATTTTAGAGGGGCAGGATAGGAGGTGATGAGCAACTCAGTAATCTTGCCGCGTCTTCTGGCGTTGGAGTTAATGTTTCGGGCCGCCTGGATGGTGTGGGTTGGGAAGTCTTGGTACAGGTTTCGAATAAAGGGGCAGTCGGAATTGGACAACATCACTGGAATACTGCGTCTAGCTAACTTAGCGAAGGTTTGCTGTAATCGGGTTTGATCCTCGGAGCCAAAGGCGTAGCGATTGTAAGCGGTGAAATTGCTGGTGTCGCTAATGGGATAATACGGCGGGTCAAAATAGACAAAATCTTGGGAATCTTTGGGTAGATCGGCGATCGCTTCAAACGGCGTCACTTCAATCTGGGCAATTTGAAGAGCGGTGCAGACTGAGCGCAGGAGTTCGGGGTTGTAAATTTTAGGATTTTTGTAGCGTCCGATTGGCACATTAAATTTACCTTTAGAATTTTCGCGGTAAAGGCCGTTATAACAGGTTTTATTCAAATATATTAGGCGGGCGGCTCGTTCAACGGGATCAGCACTGGGATTTTCTCGAACCTGATAGAAGTACTCTTTAGAGTGATATTGCTGATGTTCTTTTAGGCGTTCAAGCACCGTTTCCACCTGATCTCGCACACAGCGATAGACATTAACTAATTCAGGATTAAGGTCTGTTAGAACAGCCGATTTCATCGTTGGGAAGAGATGAAAGAAAATAGCGCCGCCCCCTAGAAAGGGTTCGTAATAGGTATGGAATCGGCTGGGAAAGTAAGGCAGATATTGCTCAATTAAACGACCTTTGCCGCCTGCCCACTTGAGAAATGGGCGCGGCGGCGAAGCTGGGGGAGAAGTTGCCAAATTACTCGATATAACTCAACTGGGTATGAACCTCCTACGATAGGATAGGTAGGATATCAACACGGTCTGCGATTGCATAGTATCTTGCTTTTAGAGTAACGGCGCCAAAGGATTGGAATCATGAAAGAGTTTTTTAATAATGTTTCTAGATATGCTCGTTATCTAATCAGCTTTAGTTTGGGCGTTCTGTTCAGTTTCATCCAACCGCTGCTGCCTTTACTCAAGCGTCCGACA
>JAKSDM010001670.1 GCA_022360135.1 Pseudanabaenales cyanobacterium
AACAGTCGGTATATTTTTGCCGCAGAGAGAGAGCCGACAACTACACTGAAATAGGTAGCCAGCAGTTCTTCAACCAGCTAAAGAATGCCAAACAAGCTCAAATATTGTTTTATATTCATGGCTTCAACAATTTCCCTGAGATGACTATTTTCCCCAAAACTCAAGAACTTCAAAAATTATTTGATCAAAAGAATCACGAGGATGAAGATGCTAACGAGAGTGTCTTAGTCGTCCCCGTTATCTGGCCTTGCGATAACGATCGAGGGATTCTCGATGATTATTTTGATGATCAAAAAGCTGCTGACGCAAGTGATTTCGCTTATATGCGGATGTTTGAGAAATTTCTTAACTGGCGAAAAGGCGGCGATAGTCTGGCTGATCCCTGTACAAAACGAATTAATATTTTGGCTCAATCTATGGGTAATCGGGTGTTGCGAGGAGCGCTTAAGCGCGCTGTCCAATACTACCAGCCTGAAGGGCCGCCGCTCATTTTTCGCAATATTTTTATGCTGGCGGCCGATGTGGTGAATGAAACTCTGGAGTCTGGTCAGGAGGGCGAATTTATCCCTCAAACTGCTCGCAATGTCTTAGTCTATTATGCTGCAGATGATTTATCTCTCCGAGCAAGTAAGGTGGTGAATGTACGAAATGCAATATCGTCTCGACGGTTGGGACATACTGGGCCAGAGCGAATTGAAAAAGTAGCTAAAAACGTTTACGCCATTGACTGCGATGATTTCAACACCAACTATGACTCTCCAAATGGACATAACTATTTTGCCGGGGATCCTCAGGGTAATCCTGGCATCGCCTTCAATCATATTTGGCAATGTATTAAAACCGGGCGAATACCGGGCGATCGCGTTCAAGTCTTAAATGCTGAAACCTTCAATACTTAGGCTATTGAATTCAAATGTGAATAGGGCCGAAATAAGTCGAGTTTAACTTCCCCACTGCTTGGAGAAGCCAGGATCGGGGCAACGACTTTGCTTGAGTTCGCCGCCATTCAATTCAGACTCTCCTGTTCTCTAATCTCTCGCTCTTTCCTTAACCAAGGAATGGGAAAATAGTACGGTTATCAAGCGATCGCTGAGAGGCAGAGCATGAAATTTAAAATCCTGGCTATTTGTATTGCATTTCTAATGTGTTTAGGCTTTACCTCACCGAGTTGGGCATACACGCCGGAAGATTTGGAGATGTTGCTGGATTCCAACGAATGTCCAGTTTGTATCCTGGATAAGGCTAATCTCAGTGGCGCTGATCTGAATGAAGCGAATTTGAAAGTTTCAAGCCTGATGGGAGCTAATTTAACCAGGGCCAATCTGAACCGCGCCAACTTAATGCTGACCTACCTGAATGGAGCTGATTTGAGTGGCGCCAATCTCACAGGCGCCAATTTAGAAGGAGCCGATCTGCATGATGCCAAGCTGGTGGGAGCCAATCTGACCGATGTCATTCTGACCAGGGTAGACTTAGACAATACCGATTTGAGCCATGCCAATTTTCAAGACGCCATTTTGCTGGGGTCTAGGCTGGGCACGGCAAACTTAGAAGGTGCCAATTTGAAGGGAGCCAATCTTAAGGGGATAAATCGCAGTCGGGTTAGATTCTGCAATACCATCATGCCGGACGGAGCGATCGAGAATCGAGATTGTCCTTAATTTCTAGCCCGGATTTTGGGCTTCCTGTCCGTAGGCTTTCCAAGCCAAATCAACTAAACCATTCACGATAGCCGCCGCCACCACAGCGCTTCCTTTGCGGCCATCAATACGAATATGCGGAATCAGGCAGTCTTGAAGCCGAGACTTAATCAAATCAGCGTCAAGAAAACCTACCGGAACACCCACTACTAGGGCGGGCCGGATCTCTTCTGCTTCAATCAATTCCAACAAGGTGGTCAGGGCAGTTTGGGATTCACCAATTACAAATATCCCTTCTGGATAACGTCGAGCCAGAGTTTCAACGCCCCAAGCAGAACGGGTTCTACCTTTCTGGGGGCGGGTTAGGGCATCCATGCCACAATAAACCGGATTGGCAAAGGTTCCTTGAATACTTGGTGCAATACCGACCTGCACCATTGGCGCATCGACGATCAGAGTGGTCCGAGCAGCCAATGCAGCGGCGCCAGCCTGGAGAGCCTGTTCAGAAAATTGCACCAAGGACTTGTATTCAAAGTCGGCAGTGGCATAGATAACCCGGCGGACAATTTCGTATTCTGAAGGGGAAAAAGTGTGATCTCCAATTTCCCGATCGATAATTCTCAGACTTTGGGCATCGGTTACGTGCCATTCCATCTTAAGTTTCCGAGGTCGAAGAGGAATTAAAGGAAGGGGTTAGATAGGCAACCAAGAACCCGATCAAAAAACCTGCAGTGTTGCGCACAACGGGCAGAATGTCGGTGGTTCGAGACACAACTGGACCTAGCCCGAAGGAAATAAACAGAATACCCCAAAGGGGAGAAAAAATCAGCACCCACTGCCAAGCAAACACCTGACCTGGTTTGCGGGAGTGAGCAGCAAAGCCGCAAATCAGTCCTCCTAGGACAGAGGTAATCAGCGTCAAAATCCATTGTTCGCGGGGCAGGCCAGGCACAACCTGACAGCCTCCTTGTCGCAAGCAAACTTCAATAGACTCTAAAGCGCTCAAGATAGAATTATCCTCGCCATTGTCGCGAACGAAGAACTGATTTCCGTAACGGGTTTGGAGTTCGATCCAAAATGTGCGAGGGAGAAGCTCGTATACGGCGTCTCCCACACTAAAATTCAGCAGATTGCCGCCTCTGGGGTCGGCAACCAGCATGACACTTTTATCGTCTAAGCCCCAAAAATCTTTCACCGCTCTTCCTGGTGTTCGGTCATACTGGGTTAAGACTCGCAACTTCCAACCCGTTTCCGATTCAAATTGGTTGAGCTCTTGGTCAAGAGACAATTCTTGGCTAGTGGTCAGTGACTTGGCTAGGTCAATGATGGTGGTTTCCTCATCTGGCAATAATTCTGGATTGTTGTACGCCTGCGCTGGAGAGGCGATTGTCCAGGTCAGAATTGCTAAAAGGAAGGCTAGAGCAGTTACGAAAAAACGATGCTGAATGGAGTCTTTAAGAATTTTTTTCATTTGCGACTTTAATCACAGACGAAACCTAACTGATGAATCACAGAGGGAACACCTAGCTATTCGAACAGGATTCATAAGTTATGATTCATTAACAGTTATTTACTCGAATCTAAACAGTTGTTTACTTAAATATATATAGGATGAAATATAGTGGGGAGTCAATCGGAGTTGGAGAGATATCGTCGAGGATTTGCTTCAATCGACTCTTCCGACTGGCTTTCTAATGGTTCAATTTTGCTAGGCTCCGCCTTCGCTGGATGAGCGCCATCAGTCCCTAATTCTTCAGCTTGGGAAGTTGACTTTAATGAATTGGCGGCAGTTTCATCCCAAAATTCTGTCGCCAGACCATTCTTGCCATAAGCATGAAGCCGATCGCCGGGTTGGGTGAGGAACTCGCCAGGACTGTTTTGCCATCCTTTTTGGGGAGGCTTAGTTGAGTAAGCATGATTCTGGCGATCTTCCAGATCTATCGGCGGTCGGTTGCTAATTGGCAAATGTCGATCCCGACTGCGACGTTTTGATGAGGGCTTGCGAGTAAAGGTTTTCCAGGCCGCTTTCACCCCCGTAAAGAAACTACGAGTGGTCGTCTGAACTTTTTGAGCCTGCTGCCGAGTGCTGCTCAGACCTTGTTCAACCTGTTTGACCAATTGCCCTGCACTTTGCACACCCTCGCTCATATCATCTGTGAGTTCACTAATCTCCATCCCGGTCAGACGAATAGAGTCGAGGGTGGGGGGAAGTTCGCGGTTTAGGGTTTCAAATAACTTCTCAGCGCTACGGGCGGCTCGACCGAGTTCCTGCAGCGCTGGCAAAGCCACGACGAGAACAGCCGTTAGGCTAACTGCCACAAGGAGAATGGATAGTCCCAACCAAAAGAGGGGATCAACCACAAGCTGTCGCCTAAATCACTTATCAATCATGAACTGGAGCCCCTGAAGCCAGGGGAGCTTCTGGGCGATTCAAATTTTCATACTCCCGTCGACTGGCTTCTTCTCCGGCTGCGATCGCCTCCCGTAAACGCTCCAAAGTCTGTTCCCAATTATGCAGAGCCGTTTCAGAAAGCCGATCCGCCTGAAGCTGAATCGAAGTGGATAGGTCTTCCGCTAGTTCTGGCAAAGCATCAGCAGATTTTTTGAGCAGCTGACGAGTTTCGCGGCCTGTACGAGGCGCCGCCAGAAGACCGCCCAAGGCGCCGAGTGTAACTCCAATAATCATGCCACCGATAAATGAGCCTGAGCTATTGTCCGCCATTGAATGCCTTCTTTCTCCCTGTATTTCTCTATTAATGATAGTCAGCCGCCGTATCACTAAAGACCTTCGAGTTCTTTGAAGTCACCTAATTCAATTATTCTAGGAATCTTTTGGGTTAGGACTGAGTGAATGTTTCAAAGCGTGTCTTGGCGAATGTTGATGAAGCCATTGACCCTGTTGGCGGAAAAGTCTTTGTAACAGGAAAATCAGCGCTAAAACCTGCTGAACTTGTTGTAGACGCAATCGCAGTTGGGCGTGCTGTCGCCTCAAATGGGCTATTCCTTCCTGGCCCAGAAAAATATACTTGGGAGCGGCGTAAAGGGTATGGTGGGTATTATACTCCCAACCTAACAGGGTATCTGCGACTTTCGCCAGCATTCGCCTTAGTCGCCAGACCCGCCAAGCAACAGACAAGCAAAACAGTGCGATCGCAATATTTAGGCTGATAACAACACCGATCACTTGTTTTGCGCTCCTAAAAACAGAGAGTGGCCCCAATACCTATCAAGAAATTTCTTCAAGTTAACTTATCTAGAACTGGCGTATATTTTAAGGCGGGAAGCCTTACGGGACAATTGTTCCAGTCCATAAGGATTTCAGCTGATTTTGGGGTTGAAATTTTCCCGGCTTAAGTTTTACGCCTTAGAACTCAGTTTAATGACGCTAAGCCAAACGCTCTCACGAATCTATGAAAGACAAAATGAACTGCGTCCTTGTGGCTTGATCATACCTGAATAGTTTGAATATGCTTTACATTTTCAGCTGCGGATTGTAATCATGACGTCAGGTATGGCCTTAGTACTCTACATTAACCCACTCAGCGGCAGCGATCGTGGCTCTGGCAGCCAGAATTCTCCCTATCGAACGATCACCCACGCCCTGCAACAAGCCCCAGCTGGCGCAACCCTACGATTAACCGCAGGCGTCTACAGTACTACAAATAACCAAGAGGTTTTTCCACTGATCATTCCTGTCGGCGTCATCGTTATCGGTAGTGAGGCCGATCTGGGGCAATCTGTAATCATTACGGGCAGTGGTTCTTATAACAGTTCCTCTTTTAATCAACAAAACGTGACGATTGTCCTGAATGATCAGGCTCAACTAAAAGGGGTCACAGTCACTAACCCAGCCGCCAAAGGAACTGGGGTTTGGATTGAATCCGCCGCACCTTTAGTGAACCGTTGTCGGTTTGTTCATTCTAAACGCGATGGTGTCTTTGCAACCGGTAATGCGCTTCCCCTAATCCAGGACAGCCTCTTTTTGGAGAATGGGGCCAGTGGCCTCCACATCGTGCGAAATGCTAAGGGAGAAATCCGGCGTAATACCTTCCGCCGTACTGGCTATGGCATTGCGGTGGGAGATCACACAGCGCCCCTATTAGCTGAAAATCAGATTTTGGAGAATCGTTCCGGTATTGTCCTATCTGGCTTTACCCGTCCTGTTCTACGTCAGAATCGAGTGGAAAACAACCAGGCGGATGGATTGTTAATGCAGGAATCAGCTTTCCCCGACATCGGCCAAAGTCAAGATTTAGGCGGCAATATCTTTCAGAATAATGACGGTTACGATATCCGCAACGATACTGCGCGCCCCTTAATCTCAGCAGGTAATCAAATCAATCCCAATCGCATTCAAGGTAGGGTGACCTTTATCGCCAGCCAAATTCCGGACCTGATTGCTGTCCCAGCTCCTCTGCTCAGTCTGAATGCTGAGGCGGAATCGGTGTCAACTTCGCCTCAGCCAACGTCTCAGACCGTTGTTCCACCTCGGCCGAGGAGTTCTGAATCGTCCGCCGCCAGCCAGTTTACGGATTTGGTTGGGCATTGGGCGGCCCCATTTGTGGAGACGCTAGCAAAACGAGGGATTGTCAAGGGTTTTATGAATGGAACTTTTAAGCCCAATGATCCGTTGACACGGGCTCAATTCGCTACGCTGATAATGGCTAGCTTTCCCAGGTCAGCTTCACTCACCGCTGCCGCCACACGCCCTCAGTCATTTAAGGATGACATCCCTGAATGGGCCAAGGACGCCATTTACCAGGCCGTATCACAGGGATTTTTAAGGGGATTTCCCAATCAAACTTTTCGACCTAAGCAAAACCTTACCCGCATTCAGGCGATCGTCGCTCTAACGAATGGTCTGGGATTTGCGGGAGGAAATACTGATGTTTTGGGTGTATATCGCGATCGCGTCCAAATTCCCGATTACGCTATGGACGCCTTGGCCGCCGCTACTCAGCAAAGACTCGTGGTGAATCATCCTCAGCCGTTTTGGCTACGCCCTATGGAAGACATTACCCGGGCAGAAGCAGGGGCGCTGATTTATCAGGGCTTGACCGCTCAAGGAAAAGCGCCCCTGATCAATTCCCCTTATATTGTTCGGCCAGACACCAACCTACCCTTGTTCACCGATATTGCCGATCATTGGGCGGCTGATTTTATCCGAGGGTTGGCCAATAAAGATCTAATCAGTGGGTTTAAGGACGGCAGCTTCAAGCCCAATACTCCCATGACTCGAGCCGAATACGCCACCTTGCTGGCGAGAGCCTTTAACCCTAATCCCAAACGTCCAACCAGTCAATTTGTTGATGTGCCCCCTGATTTTTGGGCGGCCGCCGCCATTCAGACCGCCTATCAAGCGAACTTTATGTCAGGGTTTCCAGATTTGACTTTCAGCCCCGAACAAAACATTCTGCGGGTGGAGATAATAGTCTCTCTAGTCAACGGTTTGGAGCTGCCAGTAAATTCCAGCGTTGATACAAGCCTGCTTAAATTCTATGAAGATAGACGCACCATTCCTAACTATGCGCAAGTCGCCGTGACCCAGGCGAGCCAGCTAGGGTTGGCGGTCAATTTTCCTAACCCAAAACAGCTCAACCCTAACCATATCGCTACCCGGGCCGAGGTGGCGGCGATGGTGTATCAGGGGATGACAGCTCTACAACAAGTTCCGCAGGTAGATTCTCAGTATGTGGTGACTTTATAGACTGTAA
>JAKSDM010001805.1 GCA_022360135.1 Pseudanabaenales cyanobacterium
CAATTTACACTGGATGTAATAGAAGGTTAGCACTGCCCACGAGTCTTAATTTAGCGACATTCGGCTACGTATCCTCTTCCAATGGCTCAAAATCAGACTTGCTCGCCCCACATATCGGGCATGACCAGTCGTCAGGAATCTTTTCAAAAGGCGTACCGGGTTCAATGCCAGAGTCTGGGTCACCCTCTTCGGGATCGTAGATATAGCCGCATACAGAGCATTCATATTTTTGCATTTGTCCTTTCTCCCCTCAATGTGACTGATTATTCTAGACTTTACGCAAGTCCGCTTTTTTGGGGACGTTAAGAATTACCATCTTCGACAAGGATATGCAGATCTTCGATTATGACTAACCGCCAAAACTTACCGTTTTTCATAGGCTGCGCCGTTTGGGCCTATAAAGACTGGATTGGAGACCTGTTTCCAGCCGGGAGTCGCTCCAAGGATTTTCTCAAACTTTATAGTCAACGCCTGACGGCTGTGGAGGGGAACGCCACATTTTACTCAATCCCCAACTCCTCGACCGTCGATCGCTGGGCTCAGGAAACCGCAGCAAGCTTCAAGTTTTGTCTTAAATTGCCTCGCACCTTTACCCACCAAGGAGCCTTGTACCCTCACCTATCGGTTGCTCTGCATTTCCTAGATCAGATGAAGCCTCTGGGGAATCGTTTGGGGCCATTATTCGCCCAACTCCCTCCCAGTTATAGTCCGGCTTCTCTCACTGATCTGCGAGCATTTTTGACAGGCTGGCCTCGACAAACTACCCCGATCGCAGTAGAAGTTCGCCATCCCAGTTGGTTCACTGAACCCCACTCGACCCAGCTGAATACATTACTGGAAAGCCTGGGGGTGGGGAGAGTTTTACTGGATACGCGACCGATCTATGACTGTCAGACGGCGGGGGATGCAGACCCCCAAATTATGTCTGAGCGTCGTAAGCCTAAGTTGCCACTTCAACCAGTTGTCACAGCTCCGTTTAGCTTAATTCGCTACATCAGCCATCCGGAGTCAAGTTTGAATCGATCCTATCTATCAGAATGGGTTCGCCAAGTCAGCCAATGGCTTACCTGGGGAACCCAGATCTACTTTTTTGTCCATTGCCCAATAGAGGCCAAGTCCCCTGCGATCGCCCGAAACTTTCAACACTTGCTAGAACAGCAAGGCGTTGAAGTTCCCCGACTTCCCTGGGATCAGATTACACAACCCGCCAAACAACTAAAATTATTCTAGAAGAGATTAATCGTTTTCCCAATCTTCTCGTCCCATCAGATCACTGATGCGATCCCGCAAGAGAAACCCACGCTCTTCTAACTCACCTTCGACCCAAGCCCACTCCCGAGCAGGAATATAGCGACAGAGTGTATAGATTGGCTGTCGGCGGCTTAATACCCCCTTTTGCACTAACTGCCGCGCCTCATCCTGGATAAAGTCAATGGAATACTGGGCAGACTGGAACATAATTCACCCTGTCCTACAAACTGATTAACAACGTAATTATGAAGATCGATTAATTCTCTAAGCGATATCTAAAAGGGATGCGCAAATACCGAGGGCATCAACACACAAAAGTTTATATTCTGTAGCTTATCATACTAAAATTTTTCTTGTTTGCTCTATATACAGCCCAGATTATTCATCTTCACCCCAAACTGCCTTACACGACATTAATAAATTCTGCAATTTGCGTTTTTGTTTCTTGGAGCAACCACTTCTATCACTCTGATGAGGATGACAAAGGAATCCAAACCGTTGGGGGTTGGACAATTCAAAGTTAAAGATTAAATGATAAGAGTAAAAAAATCAGGAAATAAACCTAAATCCACCCATTTTCCATCCCCAGCTCCGTTTTTAGGCTAGATTTGAATCCTTAAACACCGATTGACCACCACTCTGTCCCCGGCATGTCAGGTCTATAGCGAGTTGAATGGCCGCTTCCATACTCTTAGACCGAGCGATTCCTTGTCCGGCAATATCGAAAGCGACGCCGTGATCGGGAGATGTGCGAATAAAGGGAAGGCCGATAGTGGTGTTAATAGCCTGGTCAAACGCC
>JAKSDM010001055.1 GCA_022360135.1 Pseudanabaenales cyanobacterium
AGTTTGGTCAGTTCCCTATCAAGAGCGGGCCGAACAGGCCAAAGGCTGGGCAAGACAGCATGAATTGCAGCCTGTGGAAAAAGATCAAACCCGGATTTGCTTGATGGCGATTGATGTGCAGAATACCTTCTGCATTCCAGATTTTGAGCTGTTTGTCAGTGGTCGTTCCGGTATGGGCGCAGTGGAAGACAATGTTCGGTTGTGTGAGTTCATCTACCGCAATTTGGGGGTGATCACCGAAATCGCGCCGACCCTGGACACCCATACCGCGATGCAGATCTTCCATGCCGTCTTCTGGGTCAATGATGCCGGGGAAAATCCGCCTCCCATGACCATGATTAGCTGGGACGATATTGTCCAGGGTAAATGGCGGGTGAATCCGGAGATCGCCTACAACCTGGCCGAGGTCGACTCCATAGCGCTGCAGAATTTTGCCCGTCACTACGCTAAACGGCTCAGTGACGGGGGCAAATATCCTCTCACAATCTGGCCTTACCACGCTATGTTGGGCGGCATTGGCCATGCTCTGACAGCCGCCGTAGAAGAAGCTTGCTTCTTTCACAATCTGGCCCGTAATAGCCAAACCCATTTTGAAATCAAAGGCGGCAATCCCCTCACCGAAAACTACTCCGTCCTCCGCCCCGAAGTGCTTGATGATCCCAACGGTCGCTCCATCGCCCAGAAGAATAGCCTATTGATCGAAAAGCTGTTGAACTTCGATATCGTCATTATTGCTGGGCAAGCCAAGAGCCACTGCGTGGCGTGGACTATTGACGATCTGCTGACTGAAATCCAGGCTAAAGACCCTAACCTAACAAAGCAGGTGTATCTACTCGAGGATTGTACTTCTCCTGTGGTCATCCCTGGCGTAGTGGACTTTACAGAGCAGGCCAACACTACCTTCCAGCGATTTGCAGAGGCGGGGATGCAGGTGGTTAGGTCAACCGACGCCATTGCCAGCTGGCCCGGAATTCATCTTTAGAAATCTACAGCTCTACCGATATCATCGCTAATCAACCCCTTCAGTTCAACGTTATTGTCCATCTCCGCATGGTAGCGTTTCATGGCGGTACCTTGCTTGAACAGTTCTCGTTTGAGTAAGTAGAGAATTTGGCTTTGATGAAGCTTGCTGATGATGTCTTCCTGATTCAAAGTCAAGAGGGTAGAGAAAATTAAGAAAAATCAAAACACCAGGACTTTAAGCAGAGTTTCACTTACTCTATAGAGGTAAATTCTCTAAAGCAATAAATTAGACGCCATATAAATAATGGCTCAGCGAAGAGGCTTTTTCGGAAAATCATTTGATTTTTTGTTTCAGAATTCGTCGCGACTCAGATTGTCGGCGTTCTTTATTTGATCGGCTTGATTGTGGCTGCTTTTTTGGCGTTGGCTGTGATCATAGGCGGCTTCAGCCAAGGAGGGTTGGCAGGCTTAGGAGCTCTAATTTTTTCACCATTCGTTTTCTTGCTTTATACAATTTTCGTCAGGGTTGGTCTAGAAACATTTCTAGCTTCAATTCGCACAGCGGAAAACACAGGGCAAATTGCTGAAAATACGAAACGGTAAGACGGTTAAATACAGAACATTAATTCCATGCACCCGGTTCACCCCACTATATAGTAATCCTTAATCAGTCGTAAATCCTATACATAATCCTTGTTAGATAGGAATTGCATAGCCCTAAAAAGCATTTTTCATTTGTAAATCAAATAATAGTATTTCTATATTCAATACATTCATTAAGATGTATTGAATACAATCGGGAATGGCTATGGAGTCGAAACCCTTTGTAATGGACTCACGTCCTCTACTCCTGGCTC
>JAKSDM010001310.1 GCA_022360135.1 Pseudanabaenales cyanobacterium
CTTATCCCATTCCGGTGGGGTTTGAGTCAAAATCGGCGATTGTGGGCAAGGGCAAACATCAGAACGAAGTTCTGACCACGAGTTATGGTTATCAATCCGCCAAACTCCGACAAATTCGAGCCGCTCATGTGCAGGGGGGCGACTCGCTTCAGGTCTTGAATTTCGTAATATTTCCGCGTTTGAACTACGATTTGCCTTTTTTTGGGGCAGATTTGGTCACCTTACCAGGCGGTCATCTCATCGCCCTAGATATGCAACCGCTATTTCGAGACGATCCGGTGTACCAGGCCAAGTATACCCAGCCCATCCTGCCTATCTTTGAGTCACATCAGCAACACCTGACGTGGGGCGGCGACTTTCCTGAAGAAGCCCGTCCTTTTTTCTCCCCCGCGTTTCTCTGGACTCGGCCTAAGCAGACTGAGGTCGTAGAAACACATGTGTTTGCAGCATTCAAAGACTATCTCCAGGCATATCTGACTTTTGTTGATCAGGCGGAACCCGTCACGAATCCTCAGTTTTTAGGAGAGATTGAACAGGCTCAACTCCGCTATCTCCGCTATCGGGCTGAGAAAGATCCAGCGCGGGGGATGTTTAAGCGGTTGTATGGCCCCGAGTGGACGGAGGAGTATATCCATGGTTTCTTGTTTGATTTGGAGCGAAAGCTCCTAGTTGTTGCTGGAGAATAGAGGTCGTGTGTAGGGCTTGAGATGAAAAGCAACTTAAAGATGATTCATGTATCAGAAAGACCATTCCAATTTAAAATGCGTTGTAGCGTCGAACGCCCCTTCGCCTCTACACTCATTGAGGATTTTCTTTCCAGGAATTGCTTAACACATCTGTCTTTAGATGTGGCTTTTCAGCCCGAAAATAGACCTTTACAATTTGTAATAAACAACGATCCAACGACATAGTACAAACAAAGATGTCGAGAGACTTACAAACAAATAGTCGAGAGACTTACAAACAAATTCATGGGCAAAGTTCTCCGATTATTTAAGAAGTGTAAATTTCCCCAGCTTTCCCTGGTGGACGATCGGGAAACATTTCATCGGTCATTTATCTATCGACTGGCTTTGCCCGTTTAAGGGTGTTCAGTACAGATCGGTCGCCGAGATTAACCCGGTTTCTTTTTGACCTAAACCATACTCGAAATAAACACATTAGGAGATTGAAGTTTATGTTAGACGCATTTGCAAAAGTGGTCTCCCAGGCGGATGCACGGGGTGAATACCTCAGCGCTGCTCAAGTGGATTCCCTCAGTGCGATGGTTGCAGACGGCAACAAGCGCATGGATGTCGTGAACCGGATTACCAGTAATTCTTCTACGATTGTGGCGAATGCAGCTCGAGCTCTGTTTGAAGAGCAGCCTGGACTGATTGCGCCTGGCGGCAATGCTTACACCAGTCGTCGGATGGCTGCTTGCTTGCGCGATATGGAAATTATCCTGCGCTACATCACCTATGCGATTTACACTGGTGACGCCAGCATTCTGAATGATCGCTGCCTCAATGGTTTGAAAGAAACCTACTTGGCTTTGGGCACCCCAGGTACTTCTGTCGCGGCTGGAGTTAGGAAAATGAAGGCGGCGGCGATCGCCATCGCCAATGATTCCAAAGGTATCACCAGCGGCAATTGCGCCAACCTGATAGCTGAAGTAGGCGGTTATTTTGATCAGGCGGCTAGTGCGGTTGCCTAATCAGCAGCCTATCCAGTTTTTTTAATCCTCTTCGTAGTGGTTAAACCCACTGCCACTCCTAAACACAAGGCAAGATTATTTTGGAGACAATCTGACGATGAAAACCCCTTTGACTGAAGCCGTTGCTGCTGCCGACTCCCAAGGTCAGTTCCTCGGCAACACTGAAATTCAAACTGCGTTTGGTCGGTTTCAGCGAGCCAGTGCAGGTCTAGAAGCTGCAAAAGCATTGAGCATAAAAGCTCCGGAACTCACCAACGGTGCGGCTGCTGCGGTGTACGAGAAGTTCCCCTACACCACCACCATGGCAGGCCCCACCTACGCCTCGACTCCAACTGGGAGAGACAAGTGCGTTCGCGACATTGGCTATTACCTGCGTATGGTCACCTACTGTTGTGTGGTGGGCGGCACAGGCCCCATGGATGACTACCTGATTAGTGGGGTTGCCGAGATCAACCGCACCTTCGAACTGTCCCCCAGCTGGTATATTGAAGCGCTGAAGTATATCAAGGCCAACCATGGTTTGAGTGGGAACGCCGCCGGGGAAGCCAACACTTATCTTGATTACGCCATCAATGCGCTGAGCTAGCTAAGGGTTCTACCCAGAGGGGTATACAATTCTCAACAGATGTTGGGAATTGTTTATTTCTCTGGGTTTGTTGTTTATGGATAACGAAACCCGTATCGGGGAGGATACCCCATTAACGATAGAGCAAGCGATCGCCAATCTTCAGGGAGACGATCTGGGTTTGCGGGTATATGCAGCTTGGTGGTTAGGGCGGTTTCGAGTAGATGTCCCAGAAGCCATTGATGAGTTGCTCAAAGCACTGAGGGATGAAGATGATCGCACCGAAGCTGGCGGCTATCCCCTGCGACGCACTGCCGCCAGGGCGCTAGGTAAGTTGGGGGATCGGCGGGCGGTTGCAGCCCTGCTCCAGGCGTTGGAATGTGCTGATTTCTATGTACGGGAAGCAGCAGCACAATCCTTAGAGATGTTGGCAGAGCCCTCTTGTATTCCCCAGTTGATCAGATTACTCAAGAACCAGGTTCCTGGCGCACTGCCAGCTCCAGAACCGCCTCAACTGGCCCAACCCTTTGACGCTATTCTAGAAGCTTTGGGAACCTTGGGGGCGACAGACGCCATTCCCTTAATTCAGCCTTTTTTAGACCATTTCATTCCCCGAATTCAGTTTGCCGCCGCCCGGGCAATGTACCAGTTAACCCCTGATCCCCAGCTTGCCAGTCAGTATGGCGATCGCCTAGTGAAAGCCCTCGACAACGACGATTTACAGCTACGACGGGCCGTTCTGGCGGATTTAGGGGCGATCGGATATTTGCCCGCAGCTGACGCCATTTCCCAAACGCTAGCGGAAAACAGTCTTAAGCTCATTGCCCTTAAAGGGTTACTAGAAAAGCAGTTAATGCACGCCACACCCCCGAATTTATCTGAGGGGGCCGTTAAAGTCATGACATTAATGGATGGATTACTGTAGCAAAAGGTGTGAGCCTATAGAAGGTAAATCGTATTGCTCCCCTATGACTGATCTCCTCTCTTGCCTAATTCAGGCGGTAGACGCCGCCGATTCTTCTGATCTCTTACTAGAAGCAGTGGAAGACCTGGCGGCGGCTGGTCTAGAAGGGGCCATTCCAACCTTAATCGCCGTCCTCAGCTATAACAATCCGGGGGCGGCAGTGGCGGCGGTCGACGGATTAATCCAACTGGGAGAACCTGCTGTACCCGCCCTCATGGAACAACTCGATCAGCACAATTACACCGCCAGAGCCTGGGCCATCAGAGCGTTGGCAGGAATTGGCGACCCCAGGGGGTTAATCACCTTGTTAGAGGCGGTCGCCACCGACTTTTCCCTCAGCGTCCGGCGCGCCGCCGCCAGGGGACTGGGTATGATGAAGTGGGGCTGGTTCCCGCACAATCTCCTAGAAATCGCCCAGGAAGAGGTATTGTTGACTTTGCTATTTGTGGCTCAACAGGATGAAGAATGGGTAGTGCGCTACGCCACGGTTGTGGGTTTACAGGCCCTTGCCGACGCCATTACGGTCACGCGCCCAGACTGGCGATCGCAAATCCAAGCCCAATTTGAGCAGATGGCCGTTAACGATGGCAGTTGGGCGGTGCGCGCTCGGGTTTGGATGGCGCAGCAGCACCTCCAGGCAGAAACCGGGTTGCCATCGTCAGAGAGGGATGATCAGCCCTCACCCTTGACTAAGACGGACTGGCAGGTCATTTTAGAGAAATTGTACGATCACAAAGAAAAGGAGCGCCTGACGCCAACAGCAGGCCCCTCCTATCAGTTCGAGAACAGGACTTACAAGCCCGTGGTCAATGCTGCCGCCACGATATAAAGGAAAATTCGAGCCACTTCAATGGCGCTTGCAACTGCCAGAACTGCACCGACCTGACGAATTGGCTTAGGCGGAAGAATTCCTTCCCAGTAGGGAGAACGAGCGCCATAGAATTGCCTAATTCGACCAGGCCCATCGTATCGCTTAATGCTTTCTGATGCAGGCAAGGCGGGTAATCCTTGGTGACTGGGGGAGAGTTTTTGAGAGCGTCGAGTGGGTATCTTGTGCTCGCCAAATGCAGCTAAATACTCGTCTGAGTTAACCAACTGCTTAGCAAAACTGTTGAGTCCTTCCGTCGCCAGCAACGAACTCCACACTCTCACCTCTGCATCGGTGGCTGGACGCCCTAGCACTCGTTCAAAACAAAGGGCGACAAATCGATAGTTGCTATTAACCGCGAGAATATAGTCTCGGTACATTTCCGAGGTCAATAATTTGATCACAAATTGGCGAGTGGTTAATCGGCCCTCCAGATAGGCTGAATCAACCGCACTATTGTGGAAGAAGTCA
>JAKSDM010001130.1 GCA_022360135.1 Pseudanabaenales cyanobacterium
CGCGTAACCCAGCCCCCCCAGCGCCCCAAAGGAATTGGCCAGACTGGCTGCATTGTCGATGGATTTTGCAAAAATCCAGGAAATCGCCGCACTGGCGACCAGCAACCAAAGCCCTGGAGCTTGACCGTTCTTTGCTTTTCCCTGGAAAAATGCTGAGGCTGAAACCTTTTCAGGGATAGAGGATTGGACAATGCGGTAGAGGAAAAATCCATACCCCGCCAGCATCGCCCAAGTTAATGTAGATGCCAACATGCTTTTCTTTGTTTATCGATAATTTCCTATCTAAGTACCTGTGCATTGAAAATTTCAATCAGACCAAGTGTCATTCCTCGCGAAGCTCGGAATCTCAATCTCCCGCTAAAGTCTGAGATGTCTCGATTCCACTTCGCTCCACTCGACATGACATTCTGTGGTTACTGCGTATCGACTTTGTAATTAATTTTGCTTACCTACTTATCTTAAGCGATCGTATCGAACTCTATCTTTTGATTAGTAAAAAAAAGGCGAGGGACAGAGAAACCCTAAGCCGCAAAAAGCCTAAATACAGGTCTCCCTGTCCCCCTTTTCTAGTTAGACCAGTTTCTGGGTCGTGGCGCGAATGATTTCTTCGGCAACCATATCCTGGATACCCCGATCAAGGTGGCTCGTGAAACCAACACACGAACAGTTGATCTCACCAAGAATGTATTTATCTGAACCGTCCGGATTGTTGTCTAGCATGAAGTCCGCTGTCCAAATCAACGGTGTGTCATGCCCGCCCAAACGTTCTCGAATTTCGGGGAGATCCTTCAGAAACATGTCAACGAGATGACTCCATTTTTCTGGATCATCATAGGTGTATTGTGCGCCAGAGAATAAAGTGGCGGAGAATCCACCCTCAGCGGGTTTCTTATGCACTACGAAAATAGGTGTTTGCCCGACAAACAGAATCCGCACTTCACCTTCAACAATACGAGGCAGATACCGCATGTCGACAATCATGCCGGAATCGCCAACCAGGTACTGGGTGCAGAACTCCATGAACTCGCCCAGTGAACGTTCTTCGACATGATTGTCTAAGGCTTCTGTACACTGAATCCGGGTATCGGCAGGCAAGGGTTGGCCAGGCTCGACTGGGCTTTCGTTAATCAGTTCTAACCGCCAAATGCCAGACCCAGTTGAGCCGCGATTTTGCTTAAGAACACGTATTCCTGTGGACAGGACCGATGGGAAAGATTTGCGGAAATCGTCCGGTTCGTAGTAGACGTAAGTGTCACTGGGCACCAAGTCCGTGTCCCGCAGTTTTACCAGCGCGTCCTTAGCCCCAAAGGCGACCATGGCTTCTGGGGTAGGCATGCCGACCACGCCGCTTCGATTTAATTTTTCAAGCAGTTGGAAGTACTTCTGCTCACCGCCAGGAATATGACCTGGATTGATTCGAGACACATACGCGTCATAGGAATCGGGAATCTGCTTGAGTAAAGTATCAAACTCCGAATCGGAATAATAGACTACATCAGCCTTCCAATCGCGAGCGCGGAGCGCTTTAACCATCGGCATAGTATCTTTGCGATGCCCATCTGGCCCTTTGTCGTTACCACCTTCGACTTCGAAGAAAACAACAGATTTTTTCATTATTTCCTCTAGACAAACAATTCAGTGAGTTGATGACAAAATCCACAAAACATACAGCCAAAAACACGGAGCCGAAAACAAGCAGCTTTGTTACAGGCCTGATCGCCTACTAGTCAGGGATCTGAAGTTGTCAATATGCAAAAAATTAAGATTTTTACACCGTCTCAACCACTGAAACCCTTGATTTAATTGGATCTCTTTGCGCAATTTATTCCTGCCACAAAGTACACACACCTAGAACTGGAATGATCCAGACTCTTGCTAGATAGATAGATAATCTGAAGTCGTGAGATATTCCAGGAGCTTGTTGGATAATAACCCTGACATTGCGGGCATCCTCAAAAGCTTTACGGTGTTTTTATGTATGAGGAAGAAGTTAAGAATATAGAACTTTTGGTGAGTATTTCCAAGCAACTCCAGAGAACAGGGAAGCACTTTCTCGCTGAGTTTAAGTAAACAGGTATACCATTTGCTTAAACTATTGTTTTTGTTAACAACTAAAACAACTTAAGTCTTGTTTTTCAGAGGATTTCTTGATGATAAGTGAGTGCTTTCTAGGGTGTAACTTAATCCAGGAAGCTTTCTCAGTGAAAGAGGGTTTAGACTGTGTGCTTTTGGCGACCAACAGGCTAAGGGGAAGGGCATCCGTATTAGGCTGCCGTCTGGGCCTCGCATCTGGATTCACCTGAATACGAAATAATTTGCCAGCAGCATCCCAAGCTGCAGAGCAAAGCAGGCGCGCATTGCTGATCATTACCTTCCTGACTGCTGTATTCTGTCTCCTGTATTCCTTCCCTACCAGACTTTCCCGGCTTAAATTAAACGCCAAACGCCTCAAGGCTCTGAATTTTCTCCCTGATTGAATCTCAAAGTTTTTTATAGAAAGCTTCTAGGAAAATTACATGGGCTGGCCAGCGTGGTTTGCAGCTTAAAAATTCTTACACTATAGTAGGGGTATAGGCCAATTCATCAGATACGCATCATTTATGGCTTATTCCTGAATGATTGAGAATCTATAATAGTACTGGTTGGGATTAGCATCTATATAAGGCAGGTCACAATGATTCAACAAAGTGATTCTGATCAGCAAGGATTACAAGAGTTACGAGAATTTATCGATAGCAATCCTGATCCTAGAGCACAAAAAAGAACCTTAGTTATAACAATGTTAATTGAAGGCTTTCCTAGCTCTTCAGAACCTAGTATGCTAATTTGCAGCTCATAAGCACAAAATCCTTGCTGTAAAAGGCTTTCAGAAGATAAACACCTCAAAATGGCTACTTAAGCTGAAAATCCTTGTTCTGCAATGGTTACAAGGATTCTTGACTTTCAATCAGCATATGTAGTCCTGAAGAGCTGTTTTCCCTACCCTAAAATTCGAAAAATATTAAATGTATCATCATTGATTAGTCAGTGCAAAGTACGCTTTGCTGAACATGGGATTGAAGGACTAAAGTTGGGATATAAGGGTTCTAAGGGATATCTAAGTCCTGCAGAGCGGGAGGAAATTATTCAGCACTTAAAAACTAAGGATTATTAGAATCTATAGGAATTTGAGGCCTATATAGAGAAACATTACGATGTTTGTTTTAGGTCAAAGCAAAGCCACTAAGAATTATTCAATCAAGCAGAGATTAGTTGGAAGAAATCCCAAAAAAAGAACCCCAAAAAAGACGATAAGTTAATGGCGTTTAAGAAACAAGAGCAGGTAACATTGGAATCCATGTAAATCTTTTGACTATGGCAAAAGGTTATTTGTTTTTGCAATTCATTGTTAGTCCTTAGATCTTCCTAAGGTGCATATAGCGATCCTAGATGATTTGTAAATGCAAAAGGCTTTTTGGAGCCCTGCAATCCCTATTTGACAATGATCCCCGTTTCATGGGATTTACGACTGATTTAGGACTGCTATATGTATAGATTATTTACTTCAAAACCTGAATTAATGTCAGCTTAAATTGCCTAGATGAGCATGATTTAATTTACAGATAATTTAGGATTGCTATATCAACTTAAAGCGGCAAATCATCCCTGAGTCAGAATACAAGAGTCAAGCGTCAGAATACGGTTCCCTCATGACTTCTGTATGCCTTTCTTGCTAGACTTCCCCAGTTTAAATTTAGCACCTTTTAAGATCAGTTAGGACCCTATGAAAGCAGCTTTTGGTTATTCCGTTCTTTTATCTGAAAACCTTGGTGGGCAAGAGTTTTAGAGGCAGTTTTAAATAGCCGTTTAGAGGGTTGAGAATTAACCAAGCGAGGTGAATGACGCCTAGGGGCGGCTTTTTCGCGTAATATCAGGAAATCTTGTAAATCAAAGGTTTTTAATAATATTCATTAGCGAAAAGTCGTATAATATTTAGTAGAGCTTCAGGATATGTTATGTGGGTAACAAAGCCCTTGAATGTCAGAAACTTCTCAGCGTGATCAGACAACCAACCCTGACCCTATACATAATACATACGGTTGTTAGCAACGTAATTTTCACGAGGAGGTAAAGCATTATGGTGAGTAACAAGCAAGTTCAGCAGTGGAATCAATTTGTTCCAGGACTGTGGGTCGATGAGATTAATGTTCGAGATTTTATCCAGAGAAACTATCGTCCCTATGGTGACAATGGGGATTTTTTGGCCGGGATCAGCGATCGCACCCAGCAGCTTTGGGAAAAGGTCAAGGTGTTGATGCAGGTCGAACGAGATAACGGCGTTTTAGAGGCCGATAACCAGTTGCCGTCAGGGATCACCGCCCATGCGCCAGGATATATTGTCCCGGATCTCGAACAAGTGGTGGGCTTGCAAACCGACAAGCCGCTGAAGCGGGCAATTATGCCCTTCGGCGGGATTCGAGTGGTGAAAAAGTCCTTGGAGTCCTATGGTTATCAGCTTGATCCTCGCACCTTGAAGATTTTTACCCAATACCGCAAGACCCATAACGACGGCGTGTTCGACGCCTACACCGACGAGATGAAGCGGGCGCGGCATGCGGGGATCATTACAGGCTTGCCCGACGCTTATGGCCGGGGAAGGATTATTGGAGATTATCGGCGGGTGGCGCTGTACGGTTGCGATCGCCTCATCCTGGATAAACAACAGCAGCTTAAATCCCTTGAGTTGGATGTGATTGATGAAGCCGTGCTGCAGCAGCGGGAGGAAATTTCCGAGCAAATCCGAGCCCTACAAGAACTGAAGCAAATGGCCGCCGCCTATGGCTTTGACATCAGCCAACCGGCTGCAACGGCGCAGGAAGCCGTGCAGTGGACCTATTTTGGTTACCTCGGCGCGATCAAAGAACAAAACGGCGCAGCCATGTCCCTAGGACGGGTTTCGACGTTTTTAGATATCTATATTCAGCAGGATCTGGACAATGGTCGTTTGACCGAAAGTGAGGCTCAAGAGCTAATCGATCAATTTGTCATGAAACTGCGAATGGTGCGCTTCCTGCGCACGCCAGATTACAACCAACTCTTCTCTGGCGATCCGGTGTGGGTGACGGAATCCATCGGCGGCGTCGGGCTCGACGGTCGGCCCTTGGTGACTAAAACCAGTTTCCGCTTTTTGCAAACCCTCTATAACCTGGGGCCAGCGCCGGAGCCCAACTTAACGGTGTTGTGGTCGTCACAATTGCCGCTGGCGTTCAAACAGTTCTGCGCTCAGATTTCCAGGGACACCAGCTCCATCCAGTACGAAAACGATGACCTGATGCGCCCGGGATACGGCGATGACTATGGTATTGCCTGCTGTGTCTCGGCTATGCGCATTGGCCAGCAAATGCAGTTCTTTGGAGCCCGGGTGAATCTGGCGAAGGCGTTGCTCTATGCCATTAACGGGGGTAAAGACGA
>JAKSDM010000527.1 GCA_022360135.1 Pseudanabaenales cyanobacterium
AAAGGACGGTCGATCTGAGTGAATACAATGGTTTTAGCCAATAGGCGCTTAGTGAACCGGTTTCCTGGAGCCAATCGCCAGATTGCTTATTAAAACTGGGATATAGCCCTCTTAAGCTTTTGTTTATAAATTAGCTCTTAGGGCTTAACCCAGTGATTTGATGCATGCAATTTATGCGTAAATCACAAGTCTTTTGCCAAGAAAAGTAGCAGGTTTTACATTTCTTGATTGCTAAATTAGCTTTTGGTTTTGAATAAGCTTTTTACACTAGGAGAGGATAGTCATGGTGTCAGGTGTTAATACATCACCCCAAGACATAAGGTTGCAGGTGGAACTCCTGGAACAAAGTTTTGAGAAGGTGAAACCACACGCCAAAGAGTTCGCCAGCCGTTTTTACGAAAACTTGTTCACAGACTACCCAGATGCAAAGCCTTTGTTCGCCCATACCAATATGAGTGAACAAAGTAATAAGCTACTGGCGTCCTTAGTCTTTGTTGTCGAGAACTTAAAGAAACCCGGCGCCCTGACGGCAGCCCTCCAAGGCTTAGGCTCCCGCCACGTTAAGTATGGCGCATTGCCGGAGCATTATCCCCTGGTCGGGAATACCTTGCTAAAAACCTTTGAGCAATATCTAGGAGAAAACTGGACTGCCGCAACCAAGCAGGCATGGGTGGACGCCTATGGGGTTATCACTGAGGTTATGTTGGCCGGCGCTGACTACTCACCCGAGTCAGTCCAACTTGAGTCGCCAACTGCTGAAGTGGATGAAGCAACCGGACTCAAGGTGAAATTGCTGGAAGAGAGTTTTGAAAAAGTTAAACCCCAAGCCAGTGAGTTCATCACCAGTTTCTACGACAATCTATTTACTGACTATCCTGCGGCTAAGCCCTTGTTCGCCCATACCAACATGAAAGAGCAAGGCAATAAGCTGCTGATGTCTTTGGTATTTGTGATTGATAACTTGCGCCAGCCCGGTGAACTCACGAATACGCTCAAGGGACTGGGTTCCCGTCATGTCAAGTACGGTGCTTTGCCAGAGCACTATCCCCTCGTCGGTAATTCACTCCTGAAGACATTTGAGCAATACCTCGGCCCCGACTGGACTCCTGCAACCAAGCAAGCGTGGGTGGACGCCTACGGCGTGATTACAGAAGTCATGCTAGAAGGGGCTGACTACCCTGCTGCAAAGGTGCAGCTAGAGTCAGCCGCCCCTATTGAAGCGCCCAAAAGCAACATTAAACCCGGCCTCACCATCGGAGTCCTCGCAAGTTCTATTGTCATCCTGGTATTAGGGGTGTTGTTTCTGTAAACCCTCGAATCTGAGGAGAACGCAAATCTGGGGATATGATCGATGGCTTCACAGGGAGCTCGATTGATTAAATGGAGGGCGCTATTTAATTTCAAGACGGCGGTCGTCGCTGCCTGTATCCTTTTAATGGGTTGGTTTGCAGCGGCATTCACCTTAGACAACAAGCAGGTGTTTTTACCCGGTGAAACCTCTGTGGGCCATTACCTGTTTGAGACTTCGTGTAGTTCTTGCCATGAGGGGTTCAAACCAGTTACGAATGAAACCTGTCTCCGCTGCCATGAAGCTGAAATGGCCACAGATGCGCATGGCGTCAAAAAGTTCAGGGATCCTCGCTGGGCTGAAGATCTGCAAAAGCTGGCAGTGCTAACCTGCACCACCTGTCATAACGAACATGTTCATATGTTTGATCGGGGCGTTCATCTCCAACCTGACCTATGCATGATTTGTCACGCAGGCATCATTCAGGGGGATCTCCAGAGTCATAACGGCTTTACCTCTGACGGTTGCTGGACGGCAGGGTGTCATAACTTCCACGATCACCGCTCGATCTCGACTGGCTTCTTACGGCAAAATCTTGACCAGCCGCCCATGTTGCCAGTGCAGCAACTTCCAGAGCGGATGGCCGTCATTCAGGTTGATGCAGCGCCGACCCCAGATTTGACCCAAGAGTTCTTGGGAGGTGGTTCATGAGATGGCTACTGTCCTGTCTGCTAGCTGGTTTGCTACTATTGGGAGCGGCTGTTCCCGCTACGGGGGAGGCGATCGCCGAAGCAGAGGTAGACGCTGCCATTGGGCTATGGCGAGACAGCGCCCACGGTCTGAATGATATCAACTGCTCTAGCTGTCATCAGGACAGCCAAACTAAGGCGTTCGTAGCGCATCCTACTCAGGAGAGCTGCCAGTCCTGCCACCAGCAAGCAGTGGATACATTCCTGCTAGGCAAGCACGGCATTCGCTTGCTGGAAGGTCAAACCCCGTTAACGCCCAGGTTGGCGCGACTGCCCATGCAGCCTGCAGCGCTGGACAGGCAGATGACCTGCAATACCTGTCACGATGTTCATGCGGTGAATACGCTACAGGCGGCAGTCGACTCATGCCTGACCTGCCACAAAGACACCCACTCGTTAAATTATCAAAACTCGAAGCATGCTCAACTGTTCGCGGCCGATAGCAGCCTACCCCGTCCGTCTAGTATGGCGGTGAGCTGCGCCACCTGTCACCTGCCTCGCCATGCCGTCAAACTGGCTGATGGAACTGAGGCGGCTTGGGTTAACCACAACAATACCTTCACGCTAAAACCGCGCGATCGCATGGTGCAAGAGGTGTGTATGAACTGCCATGGAGTTGAGTACAGCTACAACAGCATTTTTGACGATGCCTTAGTCGAGGCCAATTTTGACCAGCCTCCCAGTCTATCCCTAGAGACTTTCGATTTGGTGCGTCAGCTAGAGGCGCGGCGCACTGCTGGCGAATAACACCGTCAAGCCCTTGTTCGCCCACTCAAGTAGATGTTCATTATTAGCCTATTCGAACATCTATTGATTCCCCACACAACTTGACAATATTGACTAGGTAAAGGAGAACACGCCATGTCGTTGATTGAAAACTGGTTGCAAGCTATCCGCACTCGAACGGTTGCCTTTATCGCCATTGTCCTGGCGGTTGCTGTTACCGCTATCTCGTGTAGCAGCGGTCCTGCCGCCGATTCAGGCGGCGCCAGCGGCGGTATTTCCCCAGAAATTGTTGTGGACTATATCCATAAGGTCGCAGCCTCTGATCGCACTGCCTATACTAAGCACGTGGTCGCCCGTCTG
>JAKSDM010001116.1 GCA_022360135.1 Pseudanabaenales cyanobacterium
GATCGCTGGATTTAAGCCCTGAGCTGATTGAGAGCAGCCCGGTGCTGCAGCGATGGTTGGAAGAAGTCCCAGATTTAATCTCCGACATTGCTCATGATCCTAGCTTCCGCACCCGCTTGCGGGCTGGTTATTCTGAGTTTCCCTCTACTGACCAGACCAGGGGAGTCAATGTGGGGATAGAGGATGTTTTTGTGGGCCGCACAGGGTTGACCGTCAGCGGAGATTATCATAGAAACGGAGAGGGCGATCGCCAGTCCTATGGGGTTGAACTCCGCTACTATCTATTATCGCTGGGTAGCCACTTGAATGTGGCTCCTGTCGTAGGTTATCGCTATCTGCAAACGGGTTCATTCAATACGGATGGAATTAATCTAGGGATAAAGCTTTTAGTGTCGCCTTCCCGGACAGGGGCGGCTGATATTTCTCTAACTCAGACCTGGGTCTCTCCCACCAGTTCTGAAGAAGTAAGTATAACGACCTTCTCGTTAGGTTACGCCATGACTCGTAATTTACGAATTTCAACCGATATCCAGGCTCAGAATTCTCCATTTAGGTATGACAGTCGGGTGGGGATATCTTTGGAGTGGATGCTGTAGGAACATTGCCCACAGCTTACTTCCCCTTCTTTTATGTTAATCTGTAAACTAAATCTAGGCGGAAGATTATGCCCGTGTTTTTCTGTCACTGGGGACTTAGAGTAAAGGAAATAATTTGTCGCATTTCTAGCAATTTATCGAATACAGAGTCCAATCTTTGAACTTAAGTTGTCGCTAGCTAATTCAGTTGTAGAGATTTCGAAGAACGAACAGTATGACCCAGGTTGTTGTTGGAGAAAATGAAGGTATCGAGTCCGCCCTGCGCCGGTTTAAACGTCAAGTTTCTAAAGCTGGAATTTTTTCTGAGGTGAAACGTCGTCGTCATTTTGAGACGCCTCAAGAAAAGCGTAAGCGTAAGGCGGTTGCCCGCCGTAAAAAGCGTTTCCGTTAAGTCGCAACTTAGTTTTTATTGCCTTTTTTCAAGATCAGATCGTACACCAGCAGCAATGATTGTTGCTGGTGTGTGATTTTGAAGATTAAAATGACTTAGAATTTGGAGCTTAGACTAAGTGCTACTTATAGCGTAATTTCTACTTTATAAGAGCATTATAGATAGTGCTTTTTTTGGCATTAGCCTAAACTCTAGTATATGAATCACTTGCTGTTCGCTGTTAATCAACGGAGTCCATGGCTGCAAAAAAGGTTTTGGTTACTGGTGCGACTGGTCGGACGGGGTCTCTTGTCCTCTGCAAATTGCGTCAACAGGTTAATGAATTTGAGGCGGTTGGATTTGCGCGTTCCAAATCTAAAGCTCAAGAACTATTTGGTACAAACGAGGGCTTCTTTTTTGGCGATATCCAGGATCCGTTAAGCCTCGAAGCAGCCATTACAGGATGTCAGGCGCTCGTCATCCTCACCAGCGCTAAGCCTAAGATGAAAGCGCCGCCTAAACTGGGAGAACGACCAGAGTTTGAGTTTGAACTTGGCGGGATGCCTGAAGAAGTTGATTACTATGGTCAAAAGAATCAAATTGATGCGGCCGTTGAAGCAGGCGTTGAACATATTGTGCTAGTGGGTTCAATGGGTGGCGTCAGCGAGAATCATCCGCTTAATCGATTGGGTAATGGCAACATCTTGATTTGGAAACGTAAATCAGAACAGTACTTAATTGATTCAGGAATTGACTACACCATCATTCGTGCAGGGGGATTGCTCGATCAGCCGGGAGGTGTAAGAGAGCTGATTGTGGGTAAAGATGATACATTCTTGACCAATTCTGCCAATGGTATTCCCGCCTCGATTCCAAGGGCTGATGTGGCTGAGTTAGTTATCCAAGCCCTGAGGGAGCCCAAGGCTAGAAACAAAGCGTTTGATGTCATCTCTAAACCCGACGATGATCCATCAGCCATTGTGACAACTGATTTTGCAGCTTTGTTCGCCCAAACCACTCCGGGATTGTGAAGAACGGGGTATGGGGTTTAGGGTGTGGGGTATAGACGCGCTAACGGCTTTCCAAAGGACAGGGTGAGAGTTTTGAATTTTGAATTTTGATTATCTGACGCCTGACTTTCCCCCACCCTACCCCCTTACACCCCTGCCCCCTTTGGCAATACTCTGATCAAAATCCAGTAGAGGATGGCCGAGATCGCGACCCCGTTGACTGGGGTGACGCCGATAGAGGCTTGGGCGGATACTAGCGCTACTCCTGAAGCAATCCCATAGGC
>JAKSDM010000137.1 GCA_022360135.1 Pseudanabaenales cyanobacterium
GGTTTCTCCTCCCGAAAGCCCATATAGCAGGGAAACCCCGTACAGAAAAATAGCTGAGCTGGCGGCGCCAATGAGCAAATATTTCAGCGCCGCCTCATTTGAGCGAGGGTCCCGCTTCATGTAACCCGTTAACAGATAAGAAGAAATACTCAGTGTCTCCAAGGAGACAAAGATCATCACTAATTCATCGGCGCCGGACAGAAACATCCCTCCCAGGGTAGCCGTAAGCAAGATCACTAAGAACTCAGCTAAAGACGTTCCAGATTGCTCTATATAGCGGATCGCCATCGGCGCGGTGACAGCAGCTGAAAGCACAATGATGCCTCGGAAGACCGTACTCAAGGCATCGCTGTTGAATCCCCCGAGAAACCCAATGGGATCGCCGATATCCCACTGGTAAAAAAGGGCGCCTAACGAGCCCAGCAGTCCCGCGATCGCGACATAGGGGGTCCACCGTGAGGAGGTCCGCCCCACAATCAGATCCCCTATCAGGATGACCAATAGGGTCAAGATAACGACGCCTTCAGGCAAAATGGTTCCAGCATTTAGCTGAGCCCCAAGATTAGCAAAATCCATCGATTCAGATACCTCGAACAAGGGTTTGAAGCAAGTTAGCAGTTAGGTAGATCCCTTTACAACTCTAAACTCAAATCACACTAGTCAGAATAGGTCCAATATCCTGATGTTGAAATTTCTTTATGAATTATTCTTACAATTGGCATCTTAACGTGTATCCACCCCAATGGACCGATAAACACCACCTAGAAGACTCAGCATTTTCTATATATCGATATATTCGATATATAGAGATGGGATAAAAATGAAATCTTGAATCAATATGGAGATGGAGAAAGTAAGGACGGATGTAAACTATTTAGCTAAACAATGTTATGACCACCAGCCTATTTACGTTCAGCCCTATTTACGTTCAGCTAAGTCAGAATCTGAGTTCTGTAACAGTTGGGCGGTTATTTGAGCTTAACAAAATTGACTATTCTGTCTAATCGATGTAAGTGAATGGAGGTGATTTGTTTATTCGGGTTGCATTAAAGTTGTAAGCACCTGGGCATCCTCCTAGGAACAGTTAACCTGAACTGTTGCCCATGGCAAGGCGCAAGCCTTACAATCCATCGGCAGCCAGTCGTCTGACTGATTACTGTTCACCCTCGAAAATGACTGCTAATCTCTTGAGACGTTAACAGCCTTATGTCAACTCTCGTCATTGTTGAGTCGCCGACCAAAGCTAAAACAATCCGCAATTATTTGCCGACGGGTTATCGGGTCGAGGCTTCTATGGGGCATGTGCGAGACCTGCCCAAGTCGGCAAACGAAATTCCTGCTTCTGTAAAAGGGGAAAAATGGTCCAACCTGGGCGTTAACCCGGAGGCGGACTTTGAACCGCTCTATGTCGTGCCTAAGGACAAGCAGAAAGTTGTCAAAGCGTTGAAAGAGTCTTTGAAAGAATCAGACGAGCTAGTCCTGGCCACAGACGAAGATCGTGAAGGCGAAAGCATCAGTTGGCATCTGCTTCAGGTACTGAAGCCAAAAGTGCCCACTAAACGCATGGTCTTCCACGAAATCACTGAGGGAGCCATTCAAGCGGCGCTGCAGAATTGTCGTAGTATTGACGACCAGTTGGTTCGGGCGCAAGAGACCCGTCGCATTTTAGACCGCCTAGTGGGCTATACCCTTTCCCCGTTACTCTGGAAAAAAATCGCCTGGGGCCTTTCTGCGGGTCGGGTTCAGTCTGTCGCAGTAAAGCTCCTGGTGAATCGCGAGAAGGAACGCCGAGCTTTCCGTCGAGGCGCCTATTGGGATTTAAAGGCGACCCTGCTGCATCAGCAAAATAGCTTTGAAGCCAAACTGTATTCTTTAGGCGGCGTGCGCTTAGCAAATGGCGGCGACTTCGATGAAACCACCGGGCAAATTGCGGTCGGGCGAAACGTTGTTTTACTGGATGAGGAACAAGCTACAGCCTTGCAGGCTCGCCTCGTCAATGGGATCTGGACAGTCAGCGACCTGGACGAAAGACCCTCTAAGCGGAAACCGGCGGCCCCTTTCACCACCTCTACCTTGCAGCAGGAAGCTAACCGCAAGCTGAGGTTGTCGGCTCGGGATACGATGCGCGTGGCTCAAAGTCTCTACGAACAGGGCTACATCACCTACATGAGGACCGACTCAGTGCATCTGTCGCAGCAGGCGATCGCGGCGGCCCGCAACTGCGTTGAGCAAAAATACGGCCAAGCCTATCTCAGCCCTAAGCCGCGCCAGTACGCCACCAAAACCAAAGGCGCCCAGGAGGCTCACGAAGCCATTCGTCCAGCGGGCAACCAATTTCGCACCCCGCAGGAAACTGGCCTGAAGGATCGGGAAAAAGCCCTTTATGAGCTAATCTGGAAGCGTACAGTAGCAACCCAGATGGCGGAGGCCAGACAGACCCACATCACAGTGCAGATCGAAGTTGACGACGCCAACTTCCGCGCTACTGGCAAGCGAATTGACTTTCCTGGTTTCTTCCGGGCCTATGTAGAGGGATCAGACGATCCCGAGGCAGCCCTTGAAGACCAGGAGATTGTCCTACCGAACTTGAAGGTGGGGGACGCCCCCAACTGCTCTGAGCTGGAGCCGATTGGGCATGAAACCCAACCGCCTGCGCGGTTTACCGAAGCTGCACTGGTTAAAACCTTAGAAAGTGAGGGCATTGGTCGGCCTAGCACCTATGCTTCTGTAATCGGCACCATTATTGACCGAGGGTATTCTCAGTTAATCAATAATGGACTGGTTCCAACGTTTACCGCATTTGCAGTCACGGCTTTACTGGAGAAGCATTTTCCAGATCTGGTGGATTTGAGCTTCACTGCTCGAATGGAGCAGACCCTCGACGAAATTTCGACTGGAGAGGCAAAATGGCTGCCCTATTTGAGACAGTTCTATTCTGGAGAAAAAGGGCTGCAGAACCAGGTGCAGCAGCACCAAGATCAAATTGACCCAGTAGAAGCCCGCACGGTCGAGTTAGAAAATCTAGACGCTAAAATCCGCATTGGTCGCTTCGGTCCCTATATTGAAGCGGAAAATGAGGACGGACTGGTTAAGGCCTCGATTCCTAAAGATGTCACTCCAGCCGACCTCGATCTTGAGCAGGTGGAGCTGTTACTGAAGCAAAAGACTGAAGGTCCAGATAAAGTCGGTCTCCACCCGGATACCGGAGAACCAATCTATATCCTTGTCGGCGCCTATGGTCCCTATGTCCAATTAGGAGAGGCCACAGAAGAGAATCCCAGACCCAAACGAGCCTCACTGCCCAAGGGGATGACGCCCGACACAATTACCTTAGAGGCCGCTGTTGGCTTATTGGCCCTCCCTCGGCTACTAGGTCTCCATCCCGAAACTGGCGCTAAGATTAAAGCGAGTTTAGGCCGTTTTGGACCCTACATTGTCCATGACCAGGGTAAAGAGGGTAAAGACTATCGCTCCTTAAAGGGTGAGGATGATGTTCTCACCATCACCCTAGAAAGAGCCCTAGAGCTACTGGCTCAGCCTAAGAAAGGACGGGGAGGACGCAAAAAAGCGGCTGAACCCCTGCGGCAGTTGGGCAAACATCCAGAAGATGAGGAACCGGTCAATATTTACGATGGTCCCTATGGCCCCTACATCAAGCATGGCAAAATCAATGCCTCTATACCCGAGGGCGAGACAGTAGAGACCGTCACCTTGGAAAAAGCGGTTGAACTTCTGGCGGCCAAAGCTTCGACTAAAAAGACAGGCCGCAAGTCGACTAAATCGACTAAAGCCAGCGACAGTTCCAAAGCAACCACTGCGACCAAAGCCAAAAAGACTGCTGCGAAGACTAGAAAGTCTACAAAAGAGAGTAAGACGGCAAAAGCTGAAACCACTAAGGCCAAAACCACAAAGGCTAAGACCACAAAGGCCAAGAGTACAAGCAAAAAGACAACAACCCAAGCCTCGAATCCGAAGGCGTCGTAAGGGTGGATGGGTAGATGGAGATTTTGGATTTTGGATTTTGGATTTTGGATGTGATTTACCTCTCCTGCTTCCTCATCCTCCCCCTCTCCCCCATCTTCCCCCTCTCCCCCTGCTTTCCATCCTCCCCCTGCTTTCCATCCTCCCCCTGCTTCCCATCCTCCCCTAAACTCTAAAACTGCCTCGACCAATCCCTCGGCCACCGCTCCACCACTACTTTCGTCTGGGTGAAGAACTCCACGGCATGGCGGCCTTGCCCGTGGAGGTCTCCGAAGAAGCTATGTTTCCAGCCGCTGAAAGGGAAAAAGGCCATTGGCGCGGCAACCCCGATATTGATGCCAATATTACCGGCCTCGGCTTCGTAACGGAACTTGCGGGCGGCGGCGCCGCTGCTGGTGAATAGGCAGGCCATATTGCCCCATTGACTACGATTGACCAAATCGATCGCAGCCTCAATGGTTTCTACATGAATCAGGCCCAGGACCGGTCCAAAGATCTCAGTCTGGGCGATCTCACCGGCAGGATCAATGTTTTGCAGAATCGTAGGCCGGATAAAGTTACCCTGTTCAAACCCTGAAACTTTGGGATTGCGCCCATCCACAAGCGCTGTCGCGCCCTGA
>JAKSDM010001545.1 GCA_022360135.1 Pseudanabaenales cyanobacterium
AGATACTCTCTAACTTACTAGTCGGGATACCTTGGCCTTGGTCTTTAACTTGAAACGTGATATAGGGGGTGGGGTGTATATAGGATGTGGGGGGTGGGGGGTGGGGCGGGGGGATTTTGAATTTTGGATTTATAGCTCTAGGGGCAATAGCCTTAGTCCCCAGTTCCGCTGTCAACCAAACCATTCCCCCAGGCTGGGAAAACTTAATCGCATTACTAAGCAGATTGGTCAGAGTTTGGACAATGGAGTCGGGGTCAGCCATGAGGGCAATGGAGACAGGCGTAGTGGAGAGGCTAATCTCATGTTGTTGGGCCATTCCCTGCATTCCCTCTGTGGCTTGCATCATTAAGTCAGAGGCATTGCAAACTCGTTTGTCCATCGCTACTTTGCCTGACTCAATGCGCTGTAAGTCTAGAACATCATTCACTAAACGCACCAGGCGGTCAGTGTTTTCGTCGGCAATTTCGAGCATTTGCTGACCCTCGTTAGAGAGCGCGCCGAGTCGTCCGGTGGCGAGCAGTTTCAGGGAGCCATGGATTGAGGTGAGGGGGGTGCGCAATTCGTGGCTGATGACGGAAACAAACTCGTCTTTCATCCGTTCAATTGCTTTGCGATCGCTAATATCGCTGACCAGTGTAAAAACCCCCTTAACGTCCTGGTTTTCTCCCACATGTGGGATATAAGTGACGTTGACATCGCGCAGGCGGCCATCTTGATGATCGCTCTGGATTTCATAGGTCACCTTCTGGCCAGACAAAGCGGTCTCAATGTGGGCTTGAATCTTCTCATAGAAAGCATCCCCAACTAGATCTCGAATGCAGCGTCCCTGAATATCTGCGAGCGATTTGCCGTACCAGTCTTCATAGGCCCGATTGATGAAGCGATAGCGCTGCTGATTATCCACGTAGGCAATCAGGACGGGCAGGGCGTCGGTGGTTAGGCGGAGTTGCTCCTCACTTTGCCGGAGAGCGGTTTCTGCCCGCTTCCGGTCGTTGATTTCCTGTTGCAGTTGTTGGTTTGCGGTGGTCAGTTCAGCCGTACGCTCGGCAACCAACATCTCCAGGTTGCCGAGTAATTGGGATTGGGAGATGGCAAGGCCAATTTGGTCAGATAACTGTTGTGAAAGTTCAATCTCAAAGTCATCCCATTGCCGAGGCGTTTTGCACTGCTGGGCGATCAAAAGGCCCCAAAGCTGACTTTGCACCAGAATCGGAGTCACCAAAGCCGCCTTAATGGCGTATTGTCGCTGTAGTTCTGCGTCAAAGGGCTCCAAGATGGATTGATTGAGGTCTGCGATCGCACAAATGATTCCCTGCCGATATTGGGCCAGGTAATCGGGGTGAAACCCAAAGCGAGGAATAGTTTGGCCCAACATGCTCGGCCAATCAGGCAGAACCGCTTCCTCAACCACAGATCCCGATTCATCTGAATGAAGCTGTACGATCAACACCCGATCGGCCTGAAACAGATTTTGAACTTCCGCCACAGCGGTCTGCAAAATTTCCGTCAGCTGTAAGGACTGGCGGATTTTCTGGGTGACTTCGGCCAGGAGTTGCGATCGCTGATACTGACGTTGCAATTCAATTTCCGCCCGCTTTCGCTCGGTGATATCCCGACCTACAGACTGATATTCAACCAAGCGCCCCTGCTGATCAAAAATTACCCGATCGCTCCACTGCTGCCAGCGGATCTCACCATTAGGCCGGATGATCCGGTGTTCAATAGTTCCCACTGGATGGTCTCGACTCAGAGACGTAATCAAGTTCTCAATCTGGATCCAATCTTCCTCCGGAATCAATGGCATGAAGCCATGCCCGATAAGTTCCTCGGGTTGTTTGTCAAAATAGCGGCAGTAGGCGTCATTAACAAATGTGAGCGTTCCCTCTGGTTTATACCGGCAAATAAGTTCGGTTTGATCTTCAACAATAGCCCGATAGTGAGCTTCACTAGCCTGGATTGCTAGCAGCCAACGCGCTTCACTTTTCCGCAGCGCCGCTTCTGCCTGTTGACGTTTATCAAGTTCCCGTTCGAGTTCGCCGATTCTCTGCCCGAGTTGGGTGTTGATGGCCAGAAGGTCAGCTATTCGTTCCTGAACTGGCTGTTCCAACGCCTGATCTAAATGAGACGATTGTTTGTCGGACTCCATCAATGACGGCCTCCTTGATTCCCTCCAACATCGCATTCTCGCCAAGTATGCAAGAATACGCACAATGTGCCCCGCTAATAGGTTGGCTCACAATAGGCCTCTGCCCTATCCTAAAAAATCAATGGGTGTTTCAGAGAGAGCCTCGCTCAGAGCTTGAAAGTCATTGATTAGCAGGTGTTTTGCCTATTTGATAAACAAAAATTCCCTGAAATCTCGAAAGCGTCTTTCTTAATGTTTCTTGATTTTAATTTGCAAAGCTTTAGTATTGGGCTCGATGGCTTTGCGATCGCTAATTATATCGATGATCACGGATCATCGATTGAGTAAAGGCAGGGTATAGGGTGTAGGGTGCAGAGCGTAGTCCATGAAAATGAAAATCGCTATACTTTGTATACTGCATTAAATGGGGTCAGCCTCAAACCTATAGGGAGATAAAGTCAACGCCTGTCCCTCGGGTAAAACAATTGTGGCAACAAGCTTTTCGCCTTGTCTAGCTTCTATCCGGGCATAGAGCACCTCAGTATCTAACTCCGATTTCTCTTCACATAAGGTGTGGGTTAGATTCGCCACACATAGTATGAGTCCATCCGGTAGTGGGTTGCCCATTTGAGTGCCCAGAATTAACAGTAAGACCCATTGCGGGGCCGAGGCTGATGTAACCAATGTCCAGGTGGCCGCGCACACTCGAAAAAGTTCCCCTTCCCATTCAATATCTTGATACATGGGACTCAGTCGGGAAGGGATGTCCATCCCTTGATATCTGAGGTCCTCTATAGCGGCTTTGAATTTATCCAGCGATCGAAACTCAAACGCTCCAGACGTCAGCATTTGGGGGGAGAACCAACCAAGGCTTTGGGCCAATTCATCCAGCTCATCCCGTATCCACTGTGCTGTGTTAATCGCTTGTTGGGTTAGCAGGGTAAAGACTTCGATGATGCGAATGCGAAGGGAGGGCGGTTTCTCTGGCGATCGCCGCCATTGATACAGCAACTCCAGTAGTTCAGGACTTTGGAGCAGCATAGAGCCTTGTTCCCAGGTCAAACTGCGCCAAAAATTTTGATCAGGAGACTGCCGCCAGTGACTAAGCAGATGGTTTAAATCAGCTTGAGTTAGAGAGGATATGGCGGGCGGCTTGCCAGTAGGAAGGGCGATCGCAGAGGGATGTAATGTCTGCAAATGAAGTAACAGGTGATTGGGCTCCGCATCAAACAAATCAAGCGGAAATGGGTAATTCCAGTCTCGATCCGCCTGCAAATCAACCGTCTGCCGATGGGCGATCAATTGGTCGTATCGCCCATAGCCTCGAATCAATGCCTGACTTTGTTCTTCTTGCACCTCAATCACAATGTAGAAATGGGCGGCGAACTCGGGTAAGTCTATCGCCGCCCTTGGCACCATGATTATTTCATCCAACAAGTGCTCAGTCGCCACTAAACAAACTTTGAACTGAGCGATCCTGAGATTGCAGACAATTTCTAGCACATTGGCATAGTAAGGGTATAAGAGGGAGCAGCCGTCCTGATTTATATCGATGTCTCCACTTTGTTCTCTGACCCACTGAGTAAACCCGAGAAGCGCCAGGGTATTTAGATAGGTCCGCCATTGCTGAGTTTCACCTACAATCGGGTCACTTATCTGAGTGGCTTGCTCAAAGCGTCCCAACTCTAAGCAAATAAACTCGGGTTGCAGGAGCCTCAGATCGGTTTCATAGGTAGAACTCAGCATCTTTCTAACTCCTTCTGTGCTGCAAAATATAATGGCGCAATCGTTGGGCGTACATACTTTCCAGGGAACGATTCTTCGACGTGCGAATCTCCGCCGCCGCCGCTTGAAAAACTTCTGTATCAACAAAAAGCTCCAGCTGATGCATTAAATTGCTGGAGTAGTCGGGATCCGTTGACAGCCGAGTTGAATCTAAATCATCAACCTGGGCTGAGAGGGCCTGCCAAAATTTAGCCACTGTGCGAAGCCGCACTTGGCTAAGCAGGGTCTTTAGATTGAGAACCCGACTGACTTGGGTTTGATTGGTCATACCCAATACAGGCGCAATTTCTCCTTGGGACCTTCCCTGACAGTAGATCAACCGTAAGGCGGGGATCACTTTTGAGGCAAGCGAGGCATAGTTTCGACGCTGACTCAGGTTATAAATATGCTCCTCTAGACCTTGTTCAATCCCCCAATCTAAACAAATCACCAGTTGCTCACGACAGAAGGTTTTCAGTTCCTGCAGAGCAACCTGATCAAGGGTATTTATCGCCTTGAGATCGGGTAATTCCCGATACCCTTCGGTGTCTGGGTTGGCTCCCTCCAAGGGTTCGGTTAAGGGAGCGCCGCTCCGATGCCAGATATCATACTGACGCAGTAGTTTTGCAATTCGTCTCAACTCATGGTTCAACTGCTCTAGAGAGTGTATAGTTAGCCCCTTCTCCTGCAGCCAATGGCTCATTTCCTCTAATTGGGCAGGGGATGGATCAAAGCATCGTTTTCCCCGGTTGCGAGATTGGCGGCGTCTGTCTCGACGATAGACCGCATGAAAAGCTTGAATGAGGGTGCGATCTCGTGGCGGGAATTTCTCGATAACATTTGCTCCAACCCGGTTTAGCAGCGCCCAGTCGCTAAGGGTACAAAATCCCTGTTCGGATAAAAAATCCTTCAGGTCTTTATTCTGTCGAGTTTGGTAATACACCCACTGATCCAAACTAGCCTCTAGTTGAGCATGCGGATTAAATTTCTGTAACACCTCAACTGTGAATAACTGATATTCTATACTCTGGATTTCGCCTTCTTCAGTTAGAATTCCTTGAACTTCTCCATTCCGGTCCAAGATAATTTGCAGACTACCATCGTCGTTGAGGACGTAGGGGAGTAAATCCCGATAGGTAAATTGACCTGTGCCGTAAAACAAGTTCGCCAGTTTCTTACAGGCCCGCAGAATTGAGTAAGACACATAGCAACGAAGGCATAGTCCAGCTTTGGCCAGACTTGACAACTCAGCTGAGGATACCTTGTGACGAAATTGAGCATGCAGAGAGAACTGGATAGCCCGATGCTGTTGCGCTGAGGGCTGCGATCGCACCTCTGATTCTGACAGCTGAGGAAATTTTGTCTGGAAGAACGCAGCTGCTAGCGGCAATACCTTTTGCTTATAACCATATCCATCACTACCCGGGTCAATTCTTAGAATTTCCCAGTATTTTGATAGAGGACCCATGATTCCACTCACCTTCAGCGAAACTATTTTCCCAGAGTCGCCCTTTTGCTCGTAGTACCCTAAAGGGTGATTTTGGGTTATCAGATAATGAAATGTGAGAAATCTGCAACAATCGCCAAAGCTCTTTTG
>JAKSDM010000777.1 GCA_022360135.1 Pseudanabaenales cyanobacterium
AAATTAGCTTTGAAAGTTGAAATGCGCCTACCTTAGTAGAGCCTTCAAACTTTTAAATCAAAGTCTTAATTGGCAAAAATCAGAATTAACTGTCCTCGCCTTCGTGAGACGGATTAAATAATTTGAATAGGCTATTTCCTGTTAGATTCTCACTTCTATTTTAAACCATGACACAATCAGAACCACGCCCCAATCTGTTCATCATTGGCGCTATGAAGTCTGGAACCTCCTCCCTGCATCGTTATCTCAACGCCCATCCCTCGGTTTTCATGTGTGAACCTAAGGAGCCATGCTACTTTGTCCATCCCGATCAGTTAGATTGGCCCAATATTAAGCAGCTTGAACTCTGGAAGAGTGAGGAACATTATCTGGAATTATTTAAGTCTGCTAGTAATGTAGAGATCATTGGGGAAGCCAGTACGCTATATACAAAGTTACCTGGAATTACGGGTGTGCCAGAGCGAATTGCTCAATTCAATCCGGATGCTCGCTTTATCTATGTTATGAGAGATCCGATCGAACGGACTATCAGTCATTACTGGCACGAGGTGAGGCGGGGGAATGAACTTCAAGATATGTTAACTGCTATCCGTGAAAACTCACTTTATGGCGACGTTAGTCATTACGCGATGCAACTGGAGCCTTACTTTGAGCAGTTTGGTCAAGAACAAGTTCTGATTCTGACATTTGAGGAAATGTTGGCTGATCCGTCAAGATTTATGCGTCGTGTATTTAAGTGGCTAGGGATTGATGACGCCTTTGAGCCGCCTAATCTAGGAGAGAAAATCCATGTGACCCCCCCTAAATTTTTTCAGAAGGGACGATTTTATCGGTTGCGATACACATGGCCATGGAGTGAAATTGCCTCCCTATTGCCCAAGAAAATTCGCACAGCTGGATTACGGCTTGCGGTCAAGCAAGTTAATCGCGACGACGCCTCAACGGCTACAGAAGAAATCACTCATTTCCTTCGACCGATACAGCAGGAACAAACTCAGCGGCTTAGCAAAATGACTGGGCGGGACTTCCCAGAATGGAAAACATTATTTCGTGAATATCCAACAACCCTATAATTGAGTTGAATTTCGCCAACCACACTGGCTGGATGCAGCTTTACTCACCCGTGCTTTTGAATCAACATTTTTAGCCGCCGTCAAATACCATCAAAATCAATCTGATGACCAGTTGTGATTGAGCAAGATGCCATGGCCAAATAATTCCTTAAGGGAACTCTAAGGTTGAGTGAGATAGTTCCAAGGATATATCCCTAAATGCAAATTTTAAGCGTACATAACAACTATCGACTGCGTGGCGGAGAAGATGAGTCTCGTGAATCAGAGCAGCGTATCCTACGGGAAATGGGGCATCAGGTAGATGTTTACGAAGAGAACAACGAGCGTATTGCAGATTTTAATTCGATTCATCTAGCCTGCAGAACTATCTGGTCAAGGGAATCTCACGCAGCGATCAAAAAACAACTGAGCGCCTCATCCTATGATGTCATGCACGTTCAGAATTTTTTTCCGCTCATTTCTCCCTCCATTTATTATGCCGCCAAGACAGCGGGAGTTCCCATTGTTCAGACTCTACGGAATTACCGCTTGCTCTGCCCCAACGCTTTGTTTTTTCGCGATGGGCGTGTCTGTGAAGACTGCCTTGGAAAATTTGTCCCCTATCCTGGCGTCCTGCATAGCTGCTATCGAGGTGATCGAGCAGCGAGCAGCGTCACTGCAACCATGCTTACAGTACACCAGGTTATGAATACCTGGACAGAAAGGGTTGATTTGTATATTGCTTTAACCGATTTCGCCCGCAAGAAATTTATCCAAGGCGGTTTCCCAGAAGAGAAGATTATGGTTAAACCTAACTTCGTCCATCCTGATCCGGGTATTGGTGAGGGGCGTGGCGGCTACGCACTGTTTGTCGGTCGCCTCTCAGTGGAAAAGGGGTTAGATACTTTACTCGCGGCTTGGGAACAACTGAAGCCGCCTATTCCCCTCAAAATAGTGGGAAATGGCCCCCTGGCCGATCAGGTGGCGGCGGCGGCGAAGCGACTCCCCAAAGTCGAGTGGCTGGGGCTCAGACCGATGGCGGAAGTTCATGCTCTGATGGGAGAAGCCGGATTTTTGATCTTCCCGTCGAAATGGTATGAAACCTTTGGTCGGGTGGCGGTAGAAGCCTTTGCCAAAGGGACGCCAGTGATTGCTTCTAATATTGGCGCGATCGGCGAATTAATTGACCATGGCCGCACTGGACTCCACTTCAACCCTGGTGATGCTGCCGATCTGGCCGATAAGGTAGAGTGGATTTTGGCGCATCCGCAGAAACTCTCGCATATGCGTCAAGCAGTACGGGCTGAGTTCGAGACTAAGTACACTGCGAAAGAAAACTATGAGCAGCTGATGAAGATTTATCAGCTTGTTTGTGCATAAGCTGTACTTTTCAAACATCCTCAAGGCCTTAGTGAAAGGCTAGGGTAGTTCAAGTTTTGATAAAGCAAGCGTTTAGTTTGAGTGAAACTGCTCTGAAGCGTCAAAATTAATGAAAAAACCGAAGTAATTACCTAATGATTTTATAGAGAATGGATATTAGGGTGGCAAAAGTCTTGATCTGAAATTCTTATCAAGATAGGTTTTTTAGACACTTTATCGGCTAATCAGATTCTATAATTCTGGGTATCAGAATTTGGCTTTAATTGGCTTTTCCGGATTGAGTCCGCCACTCAGAAGCTTTAGAGTCTGAAATGCCATTCTGGAGTATGGGGGTTTCATGATGAGAAAGCAGTCTAATTCGGATCGATCAAGTTTCCAATTTCGCTTTCGGATTCGATATCTTCGGAGAATTTTATTAGCTTTTTTTACTGTATTCTGTATTCTTTCGGCAACTGGATTATCCCAACTAACACGCCAAGAAAATATTGTTTTTCCAACTGAAGCTAATGTTGTAAATGTTCGGCATGCTCCCTACAACGCCAAGGGTGATGGTGTAACTGATGATACCCTTGCTATTCAAACAGCGATTGAGAATAACCGGGGCAAGCTGATTTATTTTCCCAACGGCGCTTATCTAGTCAGTAATACCCTTCATTGCCGATCTACTGATGGCAAGCAAAAGCGATTTTTCCTGCAGGGGCAAAGTCAGGATGGTGTTGTTATCAAGCTAGTGAGTGGGGCGGAAAATTTTAGCGATGCAGAGACTCCAAAGCCGGTGGTCACCTTTTGGGAAGGGGAGGTGAGCAATGCAACCGCCTTCAGAAACATAATTCGCAATCTGACTATTGACGTCGGGGAGAATAACCCTAGCGCCATTGGCCTGAGATTCAGAGCAAACAACTATGGCTCCGTTGAAGATGTGACCATTCGTTCTTCTGATAGAAACCGACTTGGCAAGTATGGGCTGGATTTGAGTATGGGTTTGAATGGTCCATTATTGATCAAAAATCTGTCAGTTAAAGGCTTTGACTTTGGCGTCTTTTTTACGGGGTCGTTGCACAGCGCCACGATTAATGGCCTCACCCTGGAAAACCAACGGGTTTATGGCGTGTATAACAAGAGGCAGGTTCTCAGCATCCATAAACTGGTTAGCCGTAACCATGTGCCCGCAATCATGAATGACAACGGAGGTGGAAACGCTTATGGATTGCTATCCTTAGTTGATGCTGTTCTGAAAGAGGGTTCTCCGATGAGTCCCGCCATTGATAACACTCAAGATGCTGGACTCTATGTCCGTAACCT
>JAKSDM010000283.1 GCA_022360135.1 Pseudanabaenales cyanobacterium
CCAGCTTGGCGTAATCGTTCCGCTAATCGCTCCGCCCGTAACCGCGCCTGCGCCAATTTTTGCTGAGCCGATTCTTTTTCTTGTCGTTCCTGCTCTGCTTCCGTTGGAATCCAATTGCCTGCCGCATCCTGCCAGCGCAACCACTGCCGATCAACCCCATCCACTTCCCCCTGCCAGAGGGCTAATCCCACTTGCAACTCTGGAATCCAAAAGCGAGGTTGATCCGCATCCAGGGTTTGCTCCTGGTATCGCCCTCCCACCAGGCGAAATCCCCGCAGCCGATTGGTATAGCGACTAAATACGGCATAGTACGGCGCCCTCAAGCTTTGTTCATACACCTGCCATTGACTCGGGGGGGTTTCCTTGCCCGCCTCATTTTCAGGGACGAGCGCAGCTGAGCTAGCAACATCCGGGGCATTCGGGGACAACCCTTCATCCGCTCCCAACCTCTCATTAGTCGCCAAATCCTCTTTGGCCGTATCGGGAGACAGGAGTTCCACCACCACAAATGGACTCACGCCTTCTTGCCAGATGACATAACTCGATCGCAAATCGACACCCTCGTAGAGCCGGGGAACACCAACCACTAAAAACCAATCTGGGCGCTTATGCCAGAGGGGATGTCGGACATCATAATAAAGGTTCAGATCTGTCCCGATAAAGATCTGCTCCCGGCCATAATCCTGAAGACGTAAGGTGGCGCTCAATAATTGGGGCTGCAAATCATGAAATTCGTCGGGCAAACCGGGCTCCTCCGGATCGTCACTTGGCAGATCATACATAGTTGGCAACGTTTCTCTGGGAGAACGGGGCGGATCAACTGGCGCGATTGGATATCGGGCAAGGGACATAAGCGGTCTCCACGAGAACGAAATTAGGATTGATCAGAGCGCCTGTAAATCTGGCTAGTGAGTCCTGATTATAATAATAGAGTGATGTTCCTGCACATCCTGAAGGAGCAGGTTATGGTGAGAGCTTTTCTAAATGGCCCTTTGCTAGGGTTGCTGATTGTCTTCAGCGTTATGTCGCCAGCGATCGCCAGCGGCCGCTCCGAGCGATTAAATCCCTGTACGGTCAGAATCATTGGTGAAGATTCTAACGGTAGAGCTGTGGATTCTAGCAGTAGAATCGTGATTTCTAACCGTGACTCCATCAGCCTATCCACCAGTAGCCTATCCAGAGTTTCCAGAATTGAGCAAACCTGTGTTGTCAACACTCGAACCACCCGAGTAGAAACCCCCACATGCGGCTTCAATCAATACTCTCAACCCCGTGTCGGAGAATTCAAACAATCTGAATGGAGAAGGAATGGTCGGGTGGTCTATTCTGAGACAGAGCTGGTCAGGTGTTTTTGAGAAACAACGCCCGATAAACTGGTTTGCCCTGAGAGAGGGTCATTCTTTCTCGTTCAGTCATTGCTGGCAGCGGACTGTTGGCGAGCCAGTCGGGGGAGGAGCGAGAAAAAGCCGGATTTGCTTGAAAGCGATCGCACATTTCCTGGGCCACCGCTTCTACATCTGACTGCAGTAAAACTGCCCCGCCCGATAGGAGTAAATCGGCCAATTCAGCCACCAATTCCGGCTGCACCAGTCGCCGTTTATGATGGCGCTTTTTAAACCAAGGGTCTGGGAATTGGATGGAAACCCGCTTTAATAAATTAGACGGCCAACTTTTGAAGAGTGAATGCAAAGAAATATTCGCATTGCCGTAGAGGAAATGCAGATTGGTCAGGGCTAGCTGATCTCGTCGTTCTAATGCCTGTTTTACTAAAGGTTCTCTAATCTCCAATCCCAAAAAATTCCAATCGGGCTGCCGTTGCGCCATCTGCCGCAGAAAATATCCCCGACCGCAACCAATATCTAGATGCAGCGGTTGGTGCAGGTTAGCGTAAACCTGAGGCCAATCAGGCAACTTGACGGGCTGTTGATATTTCTGACTGAGGGGATTGACATGCTGGCGAACGCGTAAGACTGCCAACTTGGGAAAACCTCCTTAATATTTACAAAAATCCGGAATGGGGGGCAACGGCAGTGGATCTAAACTTAACAAGCAGTTGCTCTCCTTAATATTGATTGGATTAAAGCAATTTTTCAAAATCCATCAGCACCCCACAAATCTTAACGATTCCGTGGGGTTTTTTCTGATCGCGATTCTGGCGGGTGCGGATATATCTGAGTGAAAGCAGGGTGTAGGGTGTGAGGGGGGGGGTTGGATTTTGGATTTTGGATTTTGGATTTTGGATTTTGGATTTTAGATTTTGGATTTTGGATTTTAGATTTTAGATTGAGATGAATGCCAATTTTCGATTCGCCGTTATCAGCGATCCTCATATCGCTCTTGCCCATACTGTTTGGGATAACCCTAAGCGGTTTCACTTGGTAGAACTTAGTATTCCAGCTTTCGAGCAAATTCTCGAACAGCTCTTGCCCTTAAACCTAAACTTTTTACTCTTGCCAGGAGACCTCACCCAGCATGGCGAATTCGAAAACCATGCTTGGCTGATACAACGCCTAGGTGAACTTCCCTTCCCAGCTTACGTGGTGCCTGGGAACCATGACATCATTGCCCGCGACCCCAGTGCTGAAACCATTGGCCTAGCAGATTTTCCCCGTTTATATGAGCCATTTGGATATCGTGATCCTAACCAACCTTATTACCTGCAGGAAGTTTTACCCGGTGTGCAGTTGATTGGGCTGAACTCCATTGCCTTTGATCACAGAGGTCAACAGTTAGAAATGGGGTATCTGGATGCTACCCAACTGAGTTGGCTAGCGGAAATTTTGCCGCAGTTACAGGATCAATTGGTGATGGTGATGGTGCACCATAATGTCTTAGAGCACCTGCCGGGCCAAACCCGCAATCCTCTGGGTCGGCGCTATATGACGAAAAACGCGCCCCAGCTCCTAAAACTGCTTTATAACACAGGCGTTCAGCTGATTTTCACCGGCCACTTACATGTCCAAAACATCGCCCAGCATCAGAACCTGTATGAAATTACCACCGGGTCTCTGGTGAGCTATCCCCATCCCTACCGAGTCATTGAATTTTGCCGCGACGGCCAAGCACAGCCAAGCCTCAAGGTCACCTCTAATCGGGTAAAATCTTTGCCCGGTTGGCCAACGCTGCAGACAACCTCTCGCCAGTGGATGAGCGATCGCTCTTTCCCCTTCATGATGAAATTGTTAACCAGCCCTCCCCTCAACCTCCCTACCCAGCAAGCCAAAATCCTAGCCCCTGATCTAAAAGACTTTTGGCCAACCATCGCCGCTGGCGACCCCTTGTTTGATTTCTCCCACTTCCCCCCCGCCCCCCGCCGCTACTTCGAACGCTTCAGCGCCCTTAACCCCGACGGACAGCCCCAGTTGATTGATAACTTTGCGACGTTGAAGCTTTAGGGAGAGGGGGGGGAGAGGGGGAGGGGGAGGGGGAGGGGGAGGATGGGGAAGAGGGGGGAGAGGGGGAGGATGGATGCGCTGGCGCATTTAACATTTGGAAATATCGTCTATTCTGGGAGGATTTTGAGGCCCCCCAGCCCCCAATTTTGGGGGATTTAGGGGGCCTTCAGCCGTTCTCGCGATGTTACGAAATCATTTGCCAGCAGCATCAGGATGGAGAGAATGGAAAAGTAGAGAAAGTTGGCGCAGCTCAAATCCAAAATCTAAAATCCAAAATCCAAAATCCCCATTCCCCCCATCACGGTTGCCGACAAATCCCAAACACCGATGTATAGCCATGCAGAAAGGTGGTATTGCCGATCGGCCCAATTTCCCCATTGCAGAAGAAGCCGCTGAGGGGAACCTGCTTCAGGTAACGGTGGAAGAGGCGGG
>JAKSDM010001299.1 GCA_022360135.1 Pseudanabaenales cyanobacterium
GATCGCCCGTCGCGTTAGCGAGAGTCTTGAAACCACAGGTATTAATCTCAGACCCGGTTATTTTCAGCGGCTATTCAGTGAAGTCAAGGAGATTCTGCAGACGCCTGTCGAACTCACCACCGATGTCGAGTTTTCCGTTGGTATTGCCACCATTACCGCACAAGCCAAGTCCAGCCCTAAATTACGGGATAAGTTGCGGGGTTTTCTGGAGCCTCGAACCGACGGAATCATTCAGGCAATTAATCGAGAACTGCTGGAACCAGCGATCCAAAAACTAAAACATCAGGGGCGCCGAGGACTAGTCGTTCTGGTCGATAATTTGGATAGAATTGCGCCCGCACCCAAGGCATGGGGACGACCGCAGCCTGAATATCTGTTTGTGGACAGAGGAACGCAACTGCGGCGATTACATTGTCATATTATCTATACGATTCCGCTAGCGTTGCGATTCTCGGATGACTTTGGCCGGTTGACGGCCAACTTTATGGTCGATCCGAAGGTATTGCCAATGGTGCCAGTACAGTTAAGGGATGGTCGTGACCACGAAGAGGGTATGGCGCTACTGAGACAGATGGTGTTAGCAAGAGCCTTTCCTGAGGTAGCCGTTGAACAACGGCTTACTCGCCTAACGGAGGTCTTTGATCGCCCTGATACTTTAGACCGTTTGTGCCGCGCCAGTGGGGGACATGTGCGGAATTTACTCCGATTCCTTAACGATTGGATTCAGGAGGATCGGCAATTGCCGCTGACCCGCGAGAGTTTAGAAACAGTCATTCGCGCCCGTTGCAATGAATTAGTGCTCTCTATTGACACCCAGGAGTGGGATGCGCTCAGGCAAGTTGTCCAACACAAAACGGTGGCGGGCAACCAGGATTACCAGGCGCTGATTCGTAGCATGTTTGTCTATGAATATCGAGATCGCGATGGGTCTTGGTTTGACATTAATCCGATTTTGGCGGAAGCGAAGGAATTTCAGTCATGACTGATTCCCATCGGCCAGCAGAAGTCACCCTTTCTAACGAACCAGCGTTGCGCAAACTGGCTTGGGCGATCGCCGCGTCTCAGGGCCAATTTTTACTGCTGCTGGCTCGCTGCAACTACGCCAGCTTGCGCGAGTCAATGATAGAGCGCCTGCATCAGTTTTGCCCGGTTGAGATCCGTGAACTCACCCTCAAAGCCTCCGACAAAAGACTCTACACCACGATCCAGGGAGAACTGGCGGATGAACACCCCGCAGCGCTGATGGTCTCTGGTCTGGAAGCGGTAATCAACCTGGATCCAATGCTAACCGCGATGAACCAAGTGCGAGAGGAATTTCGGAAGCACTGTCCTTTTCCTTTAGTGCTGTGGGTCAACGATGAGGTGCTGAAAAAGCTGATTCGATTAGCGCCAGACTTTCACAATTGGGGCGCCCTCACCGAGTTTCAGTCTACGCTCAGCCGATTGACTGAAGCCCTGAAACAACGGAAAGATCGATTATTTGACGCGGCCCTAGCGGTGGATGAGCATCAGTTTTTGCCCAATACCGCGATCTTCGGTCCGAACTATCAACAAGAAATTAAGTCGGCTGTGGAGGACTTGCAGAGTCTTGGGCAGGCTTTAGAACCCGAATTGCAGGCTACCCTAGAATTTGCCCTGGGTCGAGATGATTATGTCAGAGATGAGATGGAGACCGCTCTAGACCATTACCAGAAGAGCCTCGATTTTTGGCGACAGTTCCCTAATCAATTAGAGCAGCAAGGCATCCTACTCGTTCATATTGGGTTGTGCCATCTTCGTCAGGCGGAGCAGTATGGGAAGGATCCAGGCTTCTATTGGGAAAAGGCAAGAAACTATTTTCAGGCAACTATTGATTGTTTTGAGCAGGCTCAACGGCCAGAGTTAGTCGCCAGGTTTATTAATCAACTGGGTGAAGTCCTAAAACGTTTGGAGGCTTGGGAGGCGCTGTCCGACCTGGCGCAAAAATCGTTAGTCTTACAAAGAACATACCCTGACCCCGGTCGAACGGCTCAAGCTTATGGATTTCTAGCCAAAATCGCCCTCCAGCAGTCTCGCTGGGAAGACGCAAAGCAGACTGCTCAGCAGGCGCTTGATCTCATCCTGTTGGCTCCAGAGGATCAGCAACCAGAGCAAAGTTTCTATCGATTGCTGTTGGCGCAATCGCTGCAGGCGTTGGAACAACCGGCTGAGGCGATCGCCCACCTGGAAAAAGACAGAGAAATTGGGTCGCAGGATAACCCGCAGCTATATATTCGCGTTCTGGAAGCCCTGCGAGTTCTGTACTTCCAGCAAAAAATCTATTTAGAGGCGTTTCGGGCCAAGCAAGAACAGCGTTCCATCGAGCAGCAATATGGTCTCCGAGCGTTTATTGGGGCTGGCCGACTGAAACCCCAGCGTCAGGTCCGATTCAGCTTAGGGCAAGTTGAGCGTCAGGCAATGGTTCCCCAGGAGATATCAGCCTCGGGGCGGCAACAGGATATTAAGCGTCTGCTGGAACGGATTGGCAGCACTCAGCATCGGCTAACAGTACTCTATGGCCCGTCAGGTGTGGGCAAAAGTTCAGTTGTGGAGGCTGGGTTAATCCCGACTTTAAAGCAAACCACCGTTGGTCCTTGTGATGTGGTCCCAGTATTGCTGAGCGTATATACCAGTTGGGTGAAGGAGTTAGGGAAAGCCTTAACCACAGCGCTAGGCGATTTGCCCATCGGCCTCAAACTGGCGACTGACTGCAAATCGCTAGAGGCAATTCTGGAACAGTTACGTCACAATGAGCAACACCATCTGTTGACGGTGCTAATTCTGGACCAATTTGAAGAGTTTTTCTTTATTTGTAAGACGCCCGCCAAACGAAAACGCTTTTTTGAATTTCTCCGCACCTGCCTCGATATTCCCTTTGTGAAGGTTGTCCTATCGATCCGAGAGGATTATCTGCATCATCTACTAGAGGGCAGTCGCCGGGTCCAGTTGGATGTGATCAATGACAACATCCTGGATAAAGACATCCTCTACTACATTGGCAACTTTTCTCCGCAAGATGCTAAGTCAATTATTCAGAGCCTGACCCAACGCTCCCAGGTGCATCTGGAACCTGAGCTGGTGAATGCGTTAGTCAAAGATTTGGCCAGTGATGGGGAGGAGGTTCGTCCGATTGAATTGCAGGTGGTGGGGGCGCAACTTCAAACCGAAACGATTACGACGCTGGTTCAGTATCAGGAACACGGCCCCAAAGAGAAGCTGGTGCAGAGATACCTAGCGGAAGTCGTGGCGGATTGCGGCCCCGAAAATCAACGGTTAGCGGAGCTAGTCTTATACTTTTTGACGGATGAAAACAATACCCGTCCGCTGAAGACACGGGGCGAGTTAGAGAAGGATTTGGAGGCGATCTCGGCTGACTTGTTGGCGGAAGCGAACCAGTTGGATCTGGTGTTGAGAATTTTTTTGGCGTCAGGGTTGGTGTTCCTCCTGCCAGAAATTCCAGCTGATCGTTACCAACTGGTTCATGACTATCTGGTGGTTTTTATTCGCCATCAGGAGGAACCTAAACTCAAGGAGTTAGCGGCAGAGCTTGAGAAGGAGAGGAAACAGCGGAAGCATAGTGAGGCGCAACTCAATCGGGTTCTCAGACAACGCCTTCGGATCTCGATCGCCACAGGATTTGGGCTGGCAATCCTCACTGTCTTGGCAGTCACATTTGCTCTGCAGTCAAACATTCACCGGAAAAAAGCAGAAATCAGTGAGATTGAAGCGAAGATCAGTGAAATTGAAGATACCACTGCGTATTTAGAGAATTTCTGGGAATTCAATCAGGATTTTAAGGCGCTGCAGGCCAGTCTAAAAGTATTAGATGACCTTAGACAGATTCAGCCTCCTATAGTCGATCTATTTACACTGGAACAACACTCGAAAGTAGATTATCTACGCAAAAAAGCTGAGAAAGTGCTCCAGAAGAGTGTCTATCGAGTGATCGAAAGCAATCAACTGGAGGGGCATGAAGGTACAGTCTATAGTGTAAATTTTAGTTCTGACGGTCAAACCCTGGCCACAGCCAGTGGAGATAACACGGTTAAGCTTTGGAGTCAGAATGGACAAGAGCTTCGAACGCTGGAAGGGCATGATGGAAAAGTCCTCAGCGTCAGTTTTAGTTCCGATGGCCAAACTCTGGCCACCGCCAGTGAAGATAAGACTGTCAAGCTCTGGAATCTAGAGGGACAAGTGCTTCAGACCCTTGTCGGTCATGAGGATAAGGTCCACAGCGTCAGTTTTAGTCCCGATGGCCAAACCCTGGCCACGGCTAGTGAGGATGGGACCGCTAAACTTTGGAGCCTGGATGGGCAAGAACTCCGAACCTTTAGGGGGCACAATCAGGCGGTCTTAGAAGTAACTTTTAGTCCCGATGGCCAAACCATTGCCACGGCCAGTTTTGATCAGACTGTTAAACTCTGGACTCTTGCGGGAACGGAACGCCAAACTCTCACTGGGCATAAAGATGCGGTCTTCAGTGTGAGTTTCAGCCCGGATGGTCAGACTATCGCCACTGGAAGCATGGACAAGACTGCAAAGCTCTGGAGACTCGACGGGAAGGTGCTCCATAGCCTGAAAGGCCATAACAATACAGTTACGAGCGTGCGGTTTAGTCCAGATGGTCAAACTATTGTGACCGGGAGTAGAGACGAAACCGTTAAAGTGTGGGGATATGACGGTCAACACCTGCAAACCCTGACTGGACACAGCAGTTGGGTTTGGAGTGTAGGGTTTAGTCCAGACGGTCAGACCATCGCCACCGCCAGTGTGGATAATACCGTCAAACTTTGGCGTTCCAACCCTCAAAATTTTCTAGGTCATGAGGCTTCGGTCCACGATGTGAGTTTCAGTCCGGATGGTGAGACCCTGGCTACTGCAGGTAGAGACTCCACAGTTAAGCTCTGGAGTTTCGATGCTCAGTATCTTCGCTCCCTTTTGGAGCACACAGATGAAGTCAATGCGGTGAGTTTTAGCCCAGTTGACCCAATTATCGCCACTGCTAGTAACGACAAGACGGTTAAACTCTGGAATCTAGAGGGTCAAGCACTCCAAACGCTCTCTGGCCATGATGATCGGGTTGTAGATGTAAGCTTCAGTCCAGATGGTCAGACCCTTGTCACCGCTAGTCAAGACAAAACCGCCAGACTGTGGAGTCTAGAGGGCCAAGCACTCCAAACCCTCACGGGTCATACAGCTGGAGTCAGAGCCGTGAGTTTCAGCCCAGATGGTCAGACCCTGGCCACCGCCAGTTGGGATGGATCCGTTAAACTCTGGAGCCCGAATGGAGAAGACCTGGCTACGCTCACGGGACATGTAGGACTTTTAACGGATGTCCGTTTCAGCCCAGATGGTCAGACCCTGGCCACCGCTAGCTATGACGACACTGCTAAACTCTGGGATTTAGAAGGAAAGGAATTGGCGACCCTTAGCCATGATAGGACTGTAACAGCCATAGAGTTCAGTCCCGATGGCAAAAGGATCGCCACAGCAAGTTGGGACCAAACCATCAAACTCTGGAGTTTAGAGGGAGAGGAACTTGATAGTTTCTATGGGCATGACAGTAGGGTGAGTAGCCTAAGCTTTAGTCCTGACGGCCACTTCATTGCTTCTTCGGATGAGAATGGATGGGTGATTCTGTGGAATTTGGCTTGGGGTTTGGATGAATTGTGGGCGCAAGGTTGTGACTGGGTGCGGGGTTATCTGGAGAATAACCCCAATTTTGAAGAGCGCGACGATCGCACTCTCTGCGATGGCATTGGCGCCCAAGGTCGCAATGGCTAAGAGCGTATGCTAAATGCTCAGAGTCTTGAGGACATCCCGGAGAAGTGCGGGAAAGCATTGAAAGAATGTATCAATTGGCTAAAGCAGAGGTCAAACCAGTCTGCTACCAGGTTCAAACAGAAGTACGCCCTTAGTAAACAACTGAGTGCTCTGCTGTGCAATTACATCCAACTTACTAATCAGAGCGGTAAATGATTTATACATCGAATTCGCTGAAAGACTTTCTGGAAGAGCCTTCCTCAGAAGGTGTTCACGATAAAGCGCTCTCCCTAGTAAGAAGATGCTATTTACCCAGAGGAATGCTAACTAATGAAAGTCCCGCCCCCAAATTTACATCAACCATTAGAAAATCAGAAGCGCATGATGCAGCCGCCACTGCAGAAGATGGCGGAGTTGGAAACCCAAGATGAACCAGAAACTTTTATTGATGAGTTGACCCAACTGAATAACCATAAAGCCTTTAACATTGACCTAGAAAGAGAGTGGCGGCGCTGTTGTCGGGAACAATACCCAATCAGTCTGCTGCGGATTGATATTGATAATTTCCAAACCTTCCACAACACCCATGGACCTTTGGCTGGAAAGTTGCTGCTCAAATATGTGGCTGCAGAACTCATGTTTTGTTTGAATCGACCAGGAAACTTCGTCGCCCGATTGGGAGAAGGAAAATTTGCGGTGCTTTTGCCGAATACGTTGCAGGCGAGCGCCCAGAAAATTGGACGCCGGATCCTGGGTCTAGTTCGACAGGTTCCCTACCTGCCAACAAAGGGGCGACAGCATGCCTCAGTCAGCATTGGCGTCATGACAGTAGCTCCAGGCCGGAGCATCAGCGGGAAGCCGTCCCGCCATCTGGTGGAGGTTGCTAACTACGCACTTTACTGGGCCAAGCAACAAGGTCAGGATCGACTGGTAACCGCCACAGCGGCTAGCAGACGGAAGAGACGACGAAAACGCCATCGGGTGGACGGCTTAGCCGCGATCCTTTCCAGGCGCTATACCTGCCTGCCTGAGCTGTTCCACTTCTGGACAAATCGGTTGAAGCGATTCTTGTTTGTGTGGAATGCATTTCAGTGAAGGCAGGGTGTAGGGTATAAAGTGGCGCTCCCACGAGGAAGATTGAAATGCTTGAAATTGAGACGATAAACCACGTTGGCGTTCGAGTGAGGGACAAGTCGCGATCTATTTCGTTCTACGGGTCCCTTGGCTTTGCACTCGTTCACGATGCCGGGTTTGCAGAGGGTCACCCGGTCATCATGCGGCATCCCAGCGGGGTTGTGCTGAACCTCTTGGGTCCTGCAACCTCAACTGGAGAATCGAACATCCTCATGGACATCGCCGAGAAGCATCCTGGGTATACACACATTGCCCTCACTGTGTCATCACTTGCCACTGCCCGAGACTTTGTGGCCGCGCAAGGAATTGAAATTACGGGATCGTTCTCATTTAGAGACATGTCGGCAATCTTTATCCGCGACCCAGATCGCAATGTCATTGAGCTGGATGCGTATGGAGCCCAAGCCGGAGACAACACTGCGGGCTATCGGAATCACCCGCAGTAGGCGACGGTTAGTAAAGCAGCACACTCTAAATTCCATGCCTCCTGTGTCTTGGCTGTTAATCTGATGCAACCCCTTAACGCCTCATCTCAGAACAACTTTGGCTCCCAGCGCATCTGGCTCTGGCGAGGCTGGCGGATTCGCTACACATTCATTCGTCCAGATGACGCCGAGGCGAACAAGGCAGCCCCTATATTACTGCTCCATGGATTTGCCTCTAGTTTGGAGCAGTGGCGCCATAACTTGTATCCACTGAGCTTGCAACATCCGGTTTACGCCATCGATTTACTGGGATTTGGCCAGTCACAGAAGGCGGCTGCTCTATTCGGCGCAGATTTTTGGGCGGCGCAGATACATGACTTCTGGCGCGCCCTGATTGGTCGTCCGATGATTCTGCTGGGTCACTCTTTAGGCGCCTTAGTAGCGTTATCAGCCACCTCTACTTACTCCGAGATGGTGGAGCGGTTGGTGATGTTGGCCTTGCCCGCAGCGCGCCAAGAGATGTTATCCGGATGGATGCAAAAGATTGCGATAACAATGGAGCAAAGATTTGCTTCGCCGTTGCTAATCCGCCCGCTATTTTACTTCATGCGCCAGCCCAAAGTTATTCGCTCTGTTATGAAGGGTTTATACACTAAGCCGGAAAAGGTGGATCAGCCCCTGGTTTCTATGTTCACCCAGCCAACTCAAGACCGGGGCGCGGCTAGAACCCTCTGTTATTTGGTGCGATCCCGGACTAACCCTGATTTCAGCCCGATCACAAAAGAGCTGCTGTCTAAGGTGACAGTCCCCACCCTAATGCTTTGGGGAAAAGAAGACCGAGTTATCCCACCCACATGGGGACGGAAAGTCGCACCCATGAATTCCCATGTGCAGCTAGTTGAGCTACCGGGAGCAGGACACTTCCTCTACGACGAGTTTCCTGAGCAGGTGAATCCAATAATTCTGGATTGGATCCAACAGCGACCCCATTTATAAGGGAAAAGCCTTACTGGTCGTTAGGATGCCTCGTCGCCGTCTACCTTGCTCCTTAAGCAGGCGTCGCGATCGCCACTTACGAATAGCCGCTGCCTCGCGCTGGATAGGGGTGAGGTATCCATTCATCGGAATAACGATGTCTTCTGGCGGAGAACTCCGTTCAACTCCCGATGGTGTATTCATACAGTCCGCCAGACTATTGAAATAGGGTTCTAAATCGAGCGTTCGCTTAACCTCATCAATTTTTTGATAGCGCTCCTCAGTGGAAAATTTGAGCATCTTATTGAGCACTGCAGCGAAATGCGAGCTGACCTGTACATAGGACCGCCAGAGAATTTCTCCGGTTTCAGGGTCGGATTCGAACTCAACGGGGGAACGCCCGGTCAGCATGAAAAGACATGTCACTCCGAGGGCGTAGATGTCACTCGCATAAGTAGGACGCAAGGCCAATTGTTCTGGAGGGGCAAAGCCCATCGTGCCGACAAACTGAGTGGTGGGATTCTTCTGGAGTGGATCGTCAGCCTGATTGGCGAGGTATTCTCGAACTGCGCCAAAGTCAATCAGCACCAAGCGCCCGTCATTCTGACAACGAATAATGTTGGGAGGCTTAATATCCCGATGGATTACTCGATGGCGATGAACATACTTAACAACGGGCAGAATTTCCTGCAAAAAATGCTTGACCTTAATCTCGTTCTGGGGACCTGAACGGCGGACTTCTTTGCTAAGGGTTTCACCCTGAATATATTCCTGAACCAGATAGAATTCCCCTTTAACGGTAAAGTAATCTAGCAGCATGGGGATTTGGGAATGACTGCCCAGTTTAGATAAAATCTTCGCCTCTCGTTTGAAGCGAATTCGAGCCCGTTCTAGGGACATCGGATTATTCATTTTAGGGGAGAGCTGCTTGATCACACAGAGCGGCGAGACCGGCAGAAGAGTATCCTGCGCTAAATAGGTAACGCCAAATCCTCCCCGGCCAAGCAGCCGCATAACCCGATAACGGTCTCGAAAAAGCTGGCCGCTATCACAGTGCTGCTTAAGTCGAGTACTTTGTTCAGCAGCGGGTCTCAGCTCAGATAGATTTGGCGGGGAGTCCTTCATCGAGATTTACTAAGGAAAGGATTCATAGAAAGCAAACGTAATATTTAAGTTTCCCTTGATCGATTAAGTTTCCCTTGATCAATGTGATTTAGATCACCTGGAAATCTAGATGTCTAAAGCGCTGTTCCCAGAACATTAGGAAGCGAACATTGAAAAATGCTTCCTTGATCCAGTGCACTCTCAACTCTAATTGTACCGTCCTGAAACTCTATCAGACAGTGACCGATCGCAAGTCCGGCTCTGATTCCACCTGAGTTGCGATCGCGGCGGCGATCCGCTCGCCAAAACCGTTCAAACCGATGACCCAGAGCTTCCGCCGCAATCCTCTTCGCCATAAAACTAATACTATCTATTATTTTCGTTATTTTCTTCGTTATTTTCTAAGTATGTCTGAGGACGATGATCTATCCCGTTGAATTTTGCATCACTTTACCTAATTTTCGATTTTTTCAGGTATAAGTGAATGTGGTTTAGGCATAGGAAGCGGCCAATGACGGCCTCAATCTTGACCAACTCAACCGACCTAGAAGTCTTAGCCCAGCGACTACATCTGTTTTTGGCGGAACAAGCGCCTGGTGCAGCAACCTTGAATATTCGCTGCGCTCTGAGCCGAGGTAAGTTGATGGTGTTGGGTGAACATCCCCCTAATATCAGTTTCGAGTCAGAACTGATTTTTCTGTCCTTGAAGCAAGCCATCCACTCACTCCTGCCAGAAATCGATCCGCCAATAGTAGACCCTGAGCGTCGGATAGCTTTTGATGATCTGCCTGTGCAGCTTTACTTAAGAATATTAGGGCAGAAGCAACCTTACGCTTTCTATCGCTTTATCTGGCCATCAAAACAGACGACAGACGCCTTATCTGGTGAAGCTGTCACCGAACATGAACAGCCCTCTGGCTCCCTCCCTGATCGTAGCGATGGGGGCGCCCTCAAGGCTGAACCTGGGCTCGAACCAATGGCTGCGAAAAACACCGCCAACCCTAAGTTGGCTGAGGCGTTTTTATCTCCCGAATGGCTGCAACCGTTCAGTCGCACCCTGCAAGAAATCCCCCGATGGATGCTTGGCGGCGTGGCTGGGGTATTTGCCCTGGCTGGAATTTTGTATGGGTTGAGTGGTCCTTGCGTAATCGGGCGTTGCACTCGCTTGACCACTGCTCAAACCCTAAACCGCTCAGCCTTAGCGCTGCTGTCGGTAAATCCTTCCCCAGAAGATGTGCTGAAAGCCAATCAAGAGCTTGAGCAAGCAATCAATCTGCTCAGTTCTATTCCATCCTGGTCTCGCCATCATCCAGCCGCCCAGTCTGATCTGCAGGCGTATCAACATCAGGCTGCAGCTGTGGAGCAGCTGATACAGGCTCAACAACGAGCCACCCTGGCGTCGGAGAAAAGCCAAAATCCACCCCATCCCATTCCGGATTGGGTTGGCGTTCGGATGCTCTGGCGGCAGGCGATCGCCCCGCTTAAACAAATTCGCGCCGATAGTCTAATTTATGCTTTAGGTCAGGAAAAGTTAGCGGAATATAGCGAAAATCTAACGGCGATTGAAGCTCGGATCAAGGCGGAACAAAGAGCGGAATCTATACTGGACGACGCTAGACAGATCGGACAGTTAGCTATGCATCGCACCGAAACGGCAGACTCCTTTCCTAGTTGGCAGCTTGCCTATAAAGACTGGCGGGACGCCGTCAATAGCCTGCAGCGAATTCCCCAGGGCACAATGGCCTATGATGAGGCTCAACAGCTTTTGGCGAATTATCGTCGCTACTCAGCGATGGCAGACGATCGCACCCGCCAAGAACGCCTTGCCGAACAGATTTACAATCAAGCCCGGAGTTCAGCCCACCAAGCCCGAGATTTTGAGCAGCAGAACCAGTGGACGCTGGCTGTAACCCACTGGCGAAATGCCCTGGACCAGATCCAAAAGGTCCCCTCAGGGGCCACAATTCATGCCGATGCTCAGGCCTGGATAGCGCCCTATCGGACCGCCCTAAGTCAGGCGGAAACCAATCTCCGAAAAGCCATTACCTTGCAAAAAGTCCAACAAGAGCTGAATCAAGCCTGTGGCGCCTCTCCCCCGATCTGTCAGTACATTGCTGCGGCTAACAGCATTCGGGTTAATGTCGCTTCCGGGTACGACTACGCTATTGCCCAATCTATGACCCCGCCTCCCCTGAGGGGAAATAGCAGTTCAATCCATCCGGCAGTGGCTCAACAGGCCAATAGTCTGCTACAAACCATTGCCACGGTTGGCGTCAACGCCCAAATGCCAATTGAGCTATATAACGCTCAGGGTCAGCTCTTAGCCCGTTACATCCCGAGTCTGGCTGGTTTTGTGAAGCACTGAGTCTGGGTGATTTTGGATTTTGGATTCTATCCCAGGGATAATGTCTTGCTTTGAGTTGTCGTTACTAAATAATTAACTGAGCGGCTTCATTAAACGCCTGCCGACAGATACCCCAGGTGACTAAAATTGCTGTCAGCAGGGTCGAGAAAGCCAGCATAAACATAATCAGCATTTGATAAAGTGCGGCATTGAAAGGATTAACACCGCTGAGAAGTTGACCTGTAATAATGCCTGGGAGGGTAACGACGCCAACCACCATCATGGCGTTAAGGGTCGGGATCAGTCCGGCTTTGACGGCTGCCCGACGGTATTGCCCAATCGCTTGGGCTGGGGTTGCCCCTAAACTCAAATGGGTTTCAATTTCCAGGCGGCTGTTTTGCAGAGCGCCAACCAGGCGCTCTCCAGAGATTGAGGCGGCATTCATGGCGTTACCGAGGACAATTCCGGCTAGCGGAATCATATATTGGGGTTCGTACCAGGTTTCTGGACGAATGACCAACAAACTGGTGTAGGTCAACGTTAAGGCGGTGCTGGTGAGCAGACAACCCCACACTAGCGGTAGGAGGCGGGCCATTTTTTGGCTGATGCGATTGCGGGCTACAACAGCGGCAATGGTCAGCATAATTATCAACACGACTAGAACCGCCCAGGGATTTCTCCAGGCAAAGACGACCGCCAGGAAATACCCGACTGCAAAAAGCTGCAGAACCGTACGCCCGGTTGCGATCGCTAAATTCCAGGTCAACCCTAACCGCTGCCAGCTAGAAAGACCGATAGCCGCCGCCATCAATCCTAAAGCCCAAAGGAGATCTAGTAAATCCAGTTCAATCATGAGTTGCTAATCTATTGGGTTACTGACTTAACCGAAAATTCTTTTAAAAACCTCATCATTATGAAGACTTGCGAGAAGATGATGGCAGGTTTTGCAGGATCGCAAGGCGAAACTTACGTAAATAACTTAACCCCTTGGTGTGAGCGAGTGAATACAATACCCCCAGTTGACCTAGGTCAGCAATATAAAACCATTAGTGAAGAGGTGAATGCAGCTGTACTGCAGGTGCTAGCTTCAGGACGATATATCAATGGACCCGTCGTTGAAGCGTTTGAGCAACAGTTAGGGCAATACATTGGCGCAGCTTACTGTCTGGGCTGTAATTCTGGCACGGACGCCCTGTTTGTGGCCCTTAAAGCGCTTCAAATTGGTCCAGGAGACGAGGTGATCACCACGCCGTTTACCTTTATCGCGACAGCTGAAACAATCAGCGCAGTTGGGGCGACGCCAGTTTTTGTGGATATTGACCTGCAAACCTTTAATATTGATCTCGAGCAGGTGGAAGCAGCCATTACTGAGCGTACGAAGGCGATCATACCGGTTCACTTATTTGGTCAGCCTGTCGACATGACCCGATTAATGGCGATCGCTCAAACCCACAATCTGAAAGTGATCGAAGACTGCGCTCAAGCAGCTGGAGCAGAATGGGCCAACCAAAAAGTGGGCAGCATTGGTCATATCGGCTGCTTCAGTTTCTTCCCCACCAAGAATCTGGGAGCCTGTGGCGATGGCGGAGCCGTGACGACGAATGATTCGGCTTTAGCCGACGCCATCCGGATGTTGAGGGACCATGGCAGACACACTGGCTATTATCATCAAAGGATTGGCGTCAACAGCCGCTTAGACGCCCTGCAGGCCGCCATTCTACAGATTAAACTCCGACACCTCGATAGCTGGAATAACCAACGCCGAGCCAGGGCTGAATATTACGGTAAACTACTGGGTCAGTTGTCCTCTGTGATTGCCCCAGCAGAAATAGCCAGCAGTCTACACGCTTGGAATTACTACACAATTCGCCTAACCGCCGAGCCTTCAAGCGGCAAACAGGCCGAAAGGAGTGCAAGTTTCTTACGAGAGCAGGTCCAAAGCCAATTGAACCAGCAGGGGATAAACTGTCTGGTCTACTATCCCATTCCCCTTCACCTGCAGCCAGTTTACGCGGACCTGGGCTATCAACCCGGGCGTTTTCAGGCCGCCGAACAAGCCGCTCACCAAGTCCTGTCTCTGCCAATGTTTCCAGAGCTATCAACCGAGCAGCAAGAGAGAGTCGTTTACAGTCTCAAAGATAGCCTGATTCAGGTTACCGAATAGCACAGATTCTAGAGAGCTGGTTCGGTATTCGTAGTTGACATAGCAGTCATCCCGATTATTGAGGGAGAGACTGTTATATTAGGCATTGCTGAAACAGATATGAATCCCTCAAGCTGAAAGCATTTGCATCGCCCCCAGAACCCCCAAATTCTAGGGGGTTTTGAGGATTGGTCATCTCCAAAATTGTCCCTACACTTTCAAGGAGCATGCTCATTGTTAGGGAATAATGTATATATTTCAGTGTATATTTTTTGGTAAAAATGTACATATCTTAAACTCTTAACTGTAGATTAATTTGCCTTTTTACCGGTAATACCCCACACTAATGCATCCATAGCTTCTTCTTCCGGACAATGCTGATGAAATTTAACCCATAAGTATTGTTTCAAAAAGAGTAAATCATCCGGAACACCGCTCGAACCTGGGAGCAAGACTGGAATAATAGGCATTTTCTTACTTCCAATATTTAGATCTATAGAAGCTTTTATCTCTGCCATCTGAAATTCACCTGGTGCCTCTGTCCCAAAAAAAATAGCAACGGATCTACATTTTTGGATAGCTTCTTGAATAACATCTTGAATACATCTACCCGGAGGAATTCGTTCTTTATCTAGCCATGGATTTATACCTCTCTTCCTTAACTCAGCGGCAATGTTCGCTACTTCTCGCTTATCCTTACTATTATGAGCTAAGAAAACGTCATAATCATGTGTTTCTACCTTTCCTTCAAGAACAGAAGTAGCAGTTTCAAGTTTACGCTTAGCGTCAGCAGACTGATCAATTTCAGGAACTACAGATGAGACATGTTCGCTTGAAATTTCTGAACTTTCCGCTACATCTTCGATAGAAATCTTGGTCTCACATACACTACATAGAAGAGAAGCAAAGCCGCGTTCACGTCTGCGTTTAACCATCAGCTCAGTCACGGGTGTATTGCAGGCTGGACAAACGAATATACAGCGACGCTTAACACTATCTGGCAGCGCTCTTCGATTTAAGTGAATATAAACATAATACTCGAATTGCTGCTTTGTTTCGTCACTAACCTCCTCCCTGAAGAATAACGCTAATTCAGCTTTCCCTTCCTCTATCGGGCGCATCCAGATACCACATTTTCCTCCAGCTGTTGCTTCATAAATTACAGTGTTCTTCCACATTTTGTCTTTACGAAGGACAAAGAAATCACTTCGAGAAAGGCGAATAACCAAAGTAGTATAGATATTTTGAATTGCCCCTTCGAATTCAAAAATAACTTCTTTCCCCTCTGGATCAGGAGCTTCAGGCCATTCCCGAGTGAGTTGAGAAGGGAAAACGAGTAGCGTGTCGCCTATTTCTGTCGCTTCCCGCAAAGCCAACTCTCGATTTAGGAGTTCTTCAATGGTGGCAATGAGTAATAACTTCTCTTGGCCCTTATTTTCAATCCGCTCACTATCAGGCATTCGAAAGCGCCCGACTTTGACATCCTCCTCTGAAATACTACCGAACCCATCTGGCCCACCCTTAGCAGAGTTGAGTATGCCTGAGGCATACGCATCAAGCAACTCCGGTTGAAGCAAAACTAAATTTCCAAAGCTTAGTTTACGAATGAGATCACGAGATTCTACCAGGTCAATACAAACCCTAAAACTCTCATATAGATCTTCACGTTTTTCTTCTTGAGCAGATTGAAGAAACGTGTGGTATAAATCTTCAGTATTAGAGAGTAAACATCCTTCCTTCTTCTTCTGAAATAGAAAAGCCTTGATTTTTTGGAAGAGTTGACTAGAGACAACTTTAGGTAGGTTCTCCCACTCAATAGCTTGACGAATTGCATCCTTTAACTTTGGAATTGACAGACCTTCCTTAGCACTGGTTTCAAAGTATTCATCAAACTCTAACTCTTTAACCAATGCTTGAATACGTTCTTCACTAACGCCTATTCCTCCTCGATCAGCTCTGGCTGAAACCAAAAATTTCTTCAAGGGAGTTGAAGATTTTCCTTGAAGTTTCTGTGCTTGCCGCAAAGCACGATTCCAATAGTTCACACCTGAAAAAGGATCAGTCTCACTGCGCGCATCAAAAACAATCAAGGCAACAACGATCTCATTAAAATGCAGTTGGTGAATGAGGCGATAACCAGCTTGCCCTGCTAAATCCCATAGAAGGATTTCATGAATCTCCTTATCTTTATCACTTACGGATTCTTCGAGGGAATCGAATGTCCAAACATGACGTCCATGGGTCGATTCAGTGGCTTGAAATGCTTTACCCGTTAAGACTAAGCCTAGACCCGATTTGCCGACGCCAGTATCTCCAACTAGAATCACTTTTGCATTTTTGTAGTGAATAGATGGAGGAGGGGGACCAACTTGACTCAATTCATTCGGTTCTATTTCCCAAATACGAATGGCCGTGTCATCTTCACCCAACGTCGCTAGGATAGGCTCTGTTGGGTGACAGGCAAGATTGAACGGCCATACATTGGAAGTAGATTCCGCTATGATTGCAACGGGTTCCCAAGTATCACAACGCCAGATACGGACTGTATTGTCAGCAGATTTTGACGCTATAAACCGATCCTTAGCTAGGAACGAGACGGAATTAACTGGACCAGTATGCCCTTCTAAGACTACGAGTGTCTTGCCTTTTTCCGTATCCCAAATTCTGATAGTGTTATCAGCTGCGCCTGAAGCAAGCAATTGCTCTTCTTTCGACCAACACAAACTGCGAACTCCTGCAAAATGCCCCTGCAGTTTCACCTGCAACTGCCTTGTTTCACTTTCCCAAAACCGAATGGCGCCATCATTCGAGCCTGAAGCTAATATTCGCCCATCCGGAGACCAAATCAAAGCCCCCACCTGGCCAGGATTTCCTTCTAGGACGACTGGGTTGCTTGTTGTCACATCCCAAAGCAAAATCTGGGGGTGATCATGATCGCCACCAACCGCTAGAACAGATTGATTGGGACACCAAGCCATCGTGATGAATGGTCCAATCTCTGGCAAAATCTCTTTTTGCAATACTTCTGGAGTGCTATGGCGAGAGTGCTGCTTAATTTCCCAGAGGCGGAGTGTTTTATCAGAAGAGCTTGACGCCAGGAATTTTCCATCTGGAGAGTAACCCACCTGCCACACTCTTCCTTGATGCCCGTTAAGCGTCTGAACCAGTTCCCCAGTTTCTAGGCTCCAAATTTTGATTGCGGCGTCAAATGATGCAGAAGCTAACCATTGCCCATCAGGTGCAAAAGCAACCTGAGGAATCAGCCCGCGATGACCACTGAGAACATATTTCGGCTGCATAATTTCTGAAAGCTCCAGACTATTAGGAGTTGAGGTTATTTCTAATGGCTATATATGTGGTGGATATAAACAATGTGGCGCTTTGTTCGTCACAAACTCTAACCTTCCCATTAATATCAGCGGTTGTTTGGCTACATGACTGGTCTAAGATAGCAACCCAATAAAGTCCTCTTTTCCATTGAATTTGCTCCTTTTTGCCTATGCTAACTGGCGTTGAAACCTTTAAGGTCTTTACGTCTTTCCAAAAGCTAATAATATTTGAATTCACACTAAAACAACATAATTGTAAGCCCTCAATAGTTCGGCTTATCAATGATTACCTGGTTAACAATAATTGCATAAATCTCTACCATCTTGAAGATGACAAAGGCTAAAAGTATTGATTGCCAATAAAAAGTATTAATGGTTAAAAGTATTATTTACTTTAAAGGAAAATATACGGAAATTCAAATGCAATGAGTGTAATTGTTTGATACTTCATCTTATTATCTAAATATCACACTTCCAGCTGGAGCGCCGAATATTGAAGTCCTATCTGATTCGTAAATCGGAAAGGCTTTTTAAGACCATTAAACTATTACCTGAGAGCGTTCTCTGTTTGATAAGGGTTCACGACTGATTTAGGACTGCTATATTAATGATGAAGTAATCATGTTGGCAGCGATCGCAATCCTGTTTCCTTCAATAATTCAGCTTAATTGAGAAATACAGAAGGTAGTTCTCTTGAACTACTGCTTTTTGAAATCTTTGCTTTGAGAGGAACTTGAACTTAGTTATTGAACTGTAACGGGAAAAGACAAAAAAAGATCGTTTGTACTAAAATATATCTTGTCTAACAGGTCTACTTATACTCAAAATACTTCATACTTCAGCGATTTGGCTGATGCATATAGAGCTAGATGATGGACATAGCGGTCAGGAAAAGTTGACAGCCATTGGGTTTAGAAAGTGAATCCAAAGTGGAAATAAGAGGAATTTTTCGGCAATTTAGAGGGTATTTCTGGCAATTTAAGGAAATAAGTAGTCTGACAAAGAAAACTATGCTAACTAATATAATTAGAGGAAATATGACAATTGGAGGAAATATAATCCTTTACATACTTTTTAGGAAAGGCCCAAAAAGCTAAAAGCCAGAAGGTCAAAAAAGTATGTAAATCTTATCAAGAAGCTCTAGAAGCTTTTTAACAGGGTTCACTACTGAGGGATGTAAAGTTTGCTCAGGTTAACTTGTACATCGAGAACAAGTCTTATGTTGTTAAGCAGAAAAAGTATTTGCAAGGCTCAACACAGGTTAATAGTTTTTGCTTATCATCAGAGTGTAAAGAAGGGAGTCTTTAAACTGGTCAGTCTGCTGACCAGTTACTTTTTCTTTGATATATGATTTGTTGGATAAGGTGCTCGAATACCTAAAGGGTAAGGGCGCTTTTTTAGTCTCTATTAGTTTATGAAGTTTAGTTAAGCTGGTCTTTGGAGGAAAGCTAGAATGGCTGCTGTTGAGGTGAGCAAGAAGTTTTTTGAGCATTTGATTGAAGCATATTCAGATAAGTTTGGGCGGTCACCGAAATCCTTAATTAACGTACTGAATAGTACTTATTTTCAGGAGCGAGATTCTGATAGGGATGATCTTATTTCTGATCGTACTTTGCGGGGGTTTTTTAATAGTACTTATGACCATAGTAGTCCACCCAAAATGCTAGAAAAGAATTTAAATTACCTATGCGGTGTCTTACTGGATGGGAAAAGTTATAGAGAGATTGAAGAAAAACTGCAAAAGATAAATACCAAAGATTTAGATATTCATGGTGATTGGCTTAAACCATACTGGAATTTCCTTGAAAGTACACTAAAGAATATAACCATTCTCTATCTGGAAAAACCAATTCCAATTGATGGAATTTATGTGCAGCTTAACGTTTTGGAAAATATTAGTAAAAACAGGAGGAAAAATATTGAAGATTTGATCATTTCTGAAAATATTGAACATAATGGGGAATTAAGCCGTTTTGAATTTACCCGTCGTCAAGATAAAGCAGACGCTATCTCTATAGTTAGAAAATCTCCCAAGCTCATGATTCTTGGTAAGCCTGGAGCAGGAAAAACTACCTTCCTGAAATTCATGGCTCTCCATTTTCATGAAACAGATCAACTTTCTCAATTGCTACCAATCTATATTTCACTTAAAGAATTTTCAGAGTTAGGTCATGAATTTGATTTTGACTTAACAGATTTTATTACAGATAAATTCAAAAAAATAGTAGAAGTTGAAAATTTAGAAGAAAGAGTTTTCAACTTACTTAAGTCGGGTCATTGTCTAGTTCTTTTAGACGGACTAGATGAAGTTATTCAGGAGCACATTAACAACGTTTGTAGATCAATTGAGCGATTTACAAAAAACTATGTAGCTAATCGATTTATGCTGACTTGTCGTGTCGGGGCATCAGAATATCGGTTTGAGGGATTTACAGAAGTTGAGATTGCAAATTTTGACAAGTGGCAAATTGAACTTTTTGCACGGCAGTGGTTTAGTGCAAATTTACAGCCAAAATTAGCGGAGAAGTTTTTGGCGAGACTTGATGAGAATCCGACTGTTCAGGAACTGGCGACTAGTCCGCTTTTACTAGCGATTCTATGCTGCGCTTTCGATGAGAACTATAGCTTTCCAAAAAATCGACATGCCTTATTTGCTGAAGCAATTGACGCCCTAATTCGTCGTTGGGACGCCTCGCGGAGAATTGATCGAGATCCCATATTTAATGACAAACTTTCGATACCTAGAAAAGGGACCCTCTTTCGTAAAATGTCATACAAGGGGTTTGAACAAATTCCTCCTAAAATTGTGTGGAAAGAACACGAGCTAGAAGATTTCATTCGAGACTTTATTCGGGATATTCCGGGAGTAAAGCCAGATAGTCTTGATGTAGATACCAGAGCCATCATCAAAGCTCTTGAAGCACACCATGGTCTTTTAGTGGAGCAAGCAGCTGGTCTTTATTCACTTTCTCACTTAACGTTTCAGGAATTTTTTACTTCTGAATATTTGTCCCGCCAACAAGATCCTAATTTGATAACTCGAATTATCCAGGAGCGTCTTACAAATAGACAATGGCGAGAAATTTTTGTACTTACGACAGGCCGCTTACAAGATGCCAATCAGTTTCTTCAAAAGATCTTTATTAGAACTACGCAGCTAGTTCAGAGTGAACCTTTGCAAAAAATGTTGCGTTGGCTGAATAAAGTTGTTGTTTCAGCGGGTGTAGGCTCAAGTGCTTGGAGAGCATTCTTCTTAACTTTGGACTTCGATCTTGATTTATATATTGGTCGAGCAATTGAAATCGATCGAAAGTTAGCGGAAAGATTGGCTACTGAGATGAGAGATCATAACATTGAGAATGATCAGATTGTGCCTAAAACTCCTGAGGTCGATCTGATACTAGGATTGGGAGTTGTCTATGCAGTTGGGTTGGATTACATACCCACAGATGATCCTAAAGAGTATCCGATTTTAGCAAATTCTACTGAATTTACTAAAGCAAGATTGAAGATTAGTGAAGAACCCAATCTTCAAAAAGCTTTGAAGGTTGCTATTGATAAGTCTAAAGCGCTTAGTAAGGTTGACTTAGCAAATACACTTGAGGCTCTATATAAAGAGCTGCCTGAAAAGGATACCTACACTCAAGATTTAATATCCTGGTCAGCTGAGCTTCAAAAAACTATGATTAATCATCTTGACATTGGTTATGCCATCAAGTTTTCACCTGAAGATGAAAAAGCTTTAGAGGATTATATTTATGCTAACTATCTTTTGCTAGATTGTCTGCGTAGTGACAGTTATTCTTCGAGAGAATTGAGAGAAAAAATATTCGACAATCTCTTGTTAGCGAAGGAAGATATTGCTCCCGAACTGCTAAAAACTCCAAATTCCTGAGTCCAACTTGCATAACAGATGGGGCTTTCAACTTAAAGCGGAAAATTATCTTTGAGGGAGAATATCGGAATCAGGAGTCAGAATTCAGTAAGGGGCTATAGTGATCCGGTTTGATTTCTTCTACCTATACATAGGCCCAACTCCTTGCCAAATGCCAGTTATACTCTCGGAAATTTTCAGAAATCAAATAGGATCGCTATAGTTCTGACTCCTGATTTCCTCTCTCTTCTAAACTTTTCCAACTTAAATTATACACCCCAGTTTGATCTGAGTAGATAATTGAATGTATATTACAAGCTACTCTGATAAATTTTGACATTTAAGGCCACTAGTTCTGTGTCACAGCTTAATTTTAGGGTAGACAGAAGTTAGTTTGCATCGGGCATCATCGATTTCACCGATTTGAACCAATTTGCCCACTCTAATTCTTAGTTGTGACGCTGTACTAGTAGCAAACTTTATAGAAGGAATGAGAATATGCTAAGTAGGCTGGGCAAGTTGCGCGGGCTTTTGACTGTGTCTATAGCTTTAGGTTTATCAGCTTACATCTTTGCCCTAACCATTCAGCTCGATATTCGAGATTTGCCCTACTTAGATAAACTCATGTCCGCTGCAATAGCAATTGGTCTATATTTCAATACCTTCGAAATTGAAACAAACTTGCTTCGAAATCAGATAGGTACGGTTCTCAAAATTCTACTATTTGGAGTTCCAATCAAGATTCTTCTACCTGCAGCATCTTTAGCCTTGCTGTATTTTTTTGACGTGCCTGACGGTTACTGGATAGCCGGACTGTGCTCAACCGTCGTAGCTCAGATTGATCCAATCTCAACGGACAGTTTCTTACGACAATCAGGAATGCGTGATGAGTCTAAAATTATTTTAAGAGCTTGGGCTAGTTTAGATGATCCGATAACTGTTTTGTTCGCCTTCTATATCTTTCTGCCATTGGCCTTATCTCAGAGCTTTAATCCAGGTGACTATCTGCTCAATCTATTGCTCACCTTATCCATTTGGATCACACTATTTATCATCCATTCTAACCTTATCAGGAATCAACCTCTCCAAAGCTATATTGAAATAACCCTATTGACAGCTGTCGTTCTATATACAGTTGCCTCTGGTCAATTTCTATTGCCTGCAGTTGTTGGTTTATTTATTCGACCAACCTTGCTTCAGCGTAATCCTCAAATTTCTCAAACCATCACATCGGTTATCTTCTATATTAGCGCCATCGTTCTAGGCAGTTTGGCAGGAATAGTTCCTATTAAGTGGCTGGCAGGTTTGAGCTTAGCACTCCCTATGTTTTTCATGGCGCAAACCATCGTGGCCTATGTCCTCATAAAAGATTGTGGTTTGCAAGATAAACTTAGGATCATGCTAGGTCACCAAAATGGCATGACTGCAATGCTTTTGACCATATCGCTTGAGTTGACTGGCGTAGGCCCTCAAAATGGCGGGCTCTTTTCCATTACACTTCCTGCTATCCTTTGGATAGCACTCTTTTATTTATCCTCAAATTCTCTACTTGATTCCTGGATATACCATCCTACAAGGATTTCATCATCTAAAAACATTAAGTCATCATCTAAAAATACTGGTTCAGCTAATAAGTTAATCAAGTAGCTGGACAAATAACTTAAAGAGGGAAATTATCCCTAAGGTAGAAGGCGAAATCCACTTCCTTACTACCTTCTGCCCTGATTGACTGACAGAACTCCTGAAACCCCTGAAAATTCGTAGGATGGGTTAGCGAAGCGTAACCCATGCGGGCGTTGGATTTCGCACGCTCAACCCAACCTACACAGGGAAGATTTGTCAGTCAACCAGACTCTCTAAATGAGCAGGGTCTAAACCAGTGCTTTTATGCGACATGCCCTTTGAGGGCTTAATCTAACCGGTCCTTTGAGGGGCAAACAGATGATAAGCCTCCGGCTTTGCCGGAGGTAATTTAACTCACCCTTATTCATCATTTCGTTTCATTCTGTCATAGAAAAATCTCAACATACCTTTTGTTTGTATTCAAACTATCGCTGAAACATTTGCCCCAAAAGGCTTATAGCGACTCTGGCGTTGTTACAAAAGATGCGACTAAGGGACAGGGATCCATTGTTTGTTAGGATCGTTGTCAGGATATCAGAAGTGGGCCTTCTACCCAATTTTGCGTATTGAGTTCTGGCAATTTCAATCAGGGCAGTCAATCAGCCCTATAATTTCTCTCGTTTGTTCTGAAATGTTGTATAATCCTAGATTAATGTCCTTAGGTAAGACCCAATAATATTCTGAATGCTCACCTTTAGACAATTTAACTGTCCCTTCCGAATCCACCACTAAAAAGTTAAACTGTCTGACATTTCTTCCAGACCTTGATATGTAATCAAAAGTTCCTAAGAATTGGACAACATCCGTCATCGACAATCCCGTTTCTTCATAGATTTCTCTTCCAAGAGCCTCAATTAAGGACTCCTCCGCTTCAACTGATCCACTAGGCAACTCAACAAGTCCTCCCATAAAATCATCTTCATTCCGCTTGAGAAGAAGTATTAGATAACCTCGCTTTATAACAGCACCTACGACAAACTTCTGAATTCCATCTTGGTAAGATTGAGCGATTAACTCATCAATAAGTCTTTTCAATTCTTGTGACAATATCATTGTCTACAATCTCTTTATATTTCTACATACTCTTTTAATTCCGGAAACGTAGCGCAGCGTAACGCATCGAAACCATTGCCGGTATTGGGTTTCATTACTTCAACCCAATCTACGCGATGACCTTTTGTCAGTCAATCAGCGCCAGGAGCTAAGCTTTCTTTTTTAAGTTATTTGAAACTTAGTCACACTTACCATCGGTCAAGCACTTTTGATTGGTCGGTGATTACACGTACGCACCCTAACTAACATCCTGCAGTGAACAATCGTATTTCTACTGCTTTCCCTAAGAACCTTAGTAGAACAGAGTAGCTTCGCAACCCATTACGTATTCCCTCTTCACCCTTCTATAAAAAGCATCTGAAACAAAAGCTAGCTAAGATTTTTGTGTATTTCCGCTTATTTCCGCTCATTGCCACATAGTGCCAACCGTGAATATACTGTATTCGGGCGCACTTGCTGATCTCTGAATCAATTCTTTTTGGAGAAAGTGGCTATGTTAGAAAAACTACAAACACCGAAACCTTTGCAGGTACAAGCTTGTAAGCACAAGCAGGGCGATATTTGGGAGCCTGGTTGCTGTGGTGATGATGCTGTTCAGGCCAGTCAAAATCGGGTAAGTGACTCTTCTGAAAAGTCTACAAAGGATGAACTACTCCCCGTCGATATGTCGGCGTATGTCTGCTAAAGGGGGGTTGGACATTCAAGCCCCTATCTCTAAACCCCTATCTCTAATAGGTGTACTTTCCGCATTAGCATGCAAATCTGCCAGATAAACGGGAAGCAATACAGTTCAAAGAATAACCCAAGCAAAATTTTAATATCACTTAACAATTTTAGTTCACATAACTGAATAATTTGTAGTTTTCTATACTATATTTAGAGAGTATACAAAACCGAATTTACCCTGAACTCCTTTACTTATGGGCGATTTTCGCCTTTGTCTGGGTGCCGCTTAAAGAATGAGATCTTCGAATTTTCAAGACTCTAATAATCAAGTTTTGTTTAGAAGCTTTGATTCGGTGTTCTGTTTATCCTCTAGTTATCCTCTAGTTTCTGGCGTGGGAGGTTTTTGAGCAAGTGAATCAGCCCCAACCTGCCCAGTTGAGGTGTTATGATTCGGGCGCGATCGCCCGCTATTATCGCCACCGCCCCTGGCAAGTTATCTGGCGCGCCCTACAGA